>CAZDYU010000064.1:0-24233 GCA_964509755.1 uncultured Occallatibacter sp.
AAAATATGACCCTCTTTTTGCCAAAAACGCCCCTTTTTTCGCCGATTTCCGCCACAGCTTTCCGCCGCTCTTTCTCAAACTCAGCCCTCATTCCAGAACCTCCAAAACAACCGTCTTTCACCTCTCGCCCAAGCTTCAAATGCAACTGCCCTGGGTTTCAGTGTGGATTGCAGACTGCGATACTCTTCTCATGCCCTGTTTGCGCGGCAAGACTGGAGGGCAAGGCTAGAGGAGCGATGGGAGCGCGCTTGGGTGAGTTTCACGAGTCTCGTAACTACGGCCTGACCAGAGAGCTTTCTCGCGCGCTGGCGCTGGAGGCTGGCTTTGCGGAGGCCGGCTTGGTGGCGCTGCCTCACGCCCATCAGCAACGGGATGCGGCGCGCTTCGAGCAGTGGGTGCAAGCGGGGCGCGCGGGAACGATGAATTACTTGCAGCGGCGCGAGCCTGTGGCTGAGGGGGCTGGCCAACAAGAGGCGCGGCTGCTGCGGTCGCGGGCAGGAATTCCGTTTCCGTGGGCGCGGTCGGTGCTGGTTTGCTGGGCCAATTACAACAGCCCGCTACCGCGCTCGACCGACGCGGCAGACGAGGGTGCGGGATGGATTGCACGCTATGCGTGGTCGAGCAAGACGGATGAAGTTGGCGCGCGGCGGCCATCCGATTATCACAAAGTGCTGTTGAAGCGGATGAAGGCCGTCGAGGCGCGGATGCATGAGCAGTTTGGCGGCTTTGAGGCACGGGCCTTTGTGGATACCGGGCCTGTGGTGGAGCGGGCGCTGGCCGAGGCAGCGGGGCTAGGCTGGACGGGAAAAAATACCTGTCTGATCCATCCCAAGCTGGGTTCTTTTGGATTTCTGGCCGTGTTGCTGACGTCTCTTGAGGTTGAAAAGGAAGTTGTGTCCGCGGCGTTGCAACCTGACCGCTGCGGCAGTTGTCGGCGCTGCCTGGATGCTTGCCCAACCGGCGCGCTGATTGCGCCTTATCAAATGGACGCGGCGCGATGCATCGCTTACTTGACCATCGAGCATCGCGGAGCGATTGCGCCGGAGCTGATGGAGGGCATGGGAAGGCAGGTCTTTGGCTGCGATATTTGCCAGGATGTTTGCCCGTGGAACCGCAAGTCGCCGTTTGGCAATGATCCGGAGTTGGAGGCGCGGGCGGAGCTGGTGAACCCGGCGCTGGAGCGGCTGGCGGCGATGGAGGAAGGGGAGTTCGAGCGGCAGTTCAATGGTTCGCCGGTGCGCAGAGCGGGTTTTCTAGGGCTGCGCCGGAATATGGCTGTTGCGATGGGAAACAGCGGACAGAGGCGGTTTGCGGATCGATTGGAAGCATGGGCCCAGGCCGCGGATGAGGGCCTTCGCGCGGCGGCGCGATGGGCGCTCAAGAGGCTCAGAGAATCCTCCTGAGCGCCCATCGCATCGCCAACTATCTTGCGCTGGAAGGGACCACCTTTTCCAGTTGCGCCACTTGCTGCTTCACCAACTCTGCTTCCGGCCCTGGAGCGGTGTAGGCAAGGCAACTGCGCAGATGTTGAAGCGCGGCGTCATATTTGCCGCGCCGCGCCAGAATCACAGCCAGAAGCTGCTCGGTCTTGGGTGCGGAGCGATGGCTGGGATCAAGGCTGAGCGAGGTGAGTGCGGCGGTCTCGGCAAGTTCGGTATCACCGGCGTTGTAGTTGCCCAGCGCGCTGAAGTACCAGATCTGCGGCGTCCCCTTGGGGTTCAGTTGCAGGGCGTGATTGGCGGCGTCGGCCACATCCTGCCATTTGCCGGCCATCGCGGCCAAAGCTGCAATGCGCTCATAGGGCGGCGTGTATTCTTTGTCGGCCGCGACGGATTTTTGATAGGCGTTCAAGGCTTCCTGCGGCTTGTCGGCTTCTTCCACTTTGCCCAACTGATACCAGGCCTCGGCAAATTGCGGATCGATGCCAACTGCTTTCTGCAAGTGGCGGCGCGCGCCGCCTAAATTTCGATTGAATTTGTCGGCGCGGGCGGCTTCAAATTCCTTCAGCGCATCTGGCGGCGCAGAAAGTGTCGTCCCGCTCATGCTTGAACCCGTCGCTCGCTCATCGGGACGGAGAATGATGGAGCCGATATCCGAGTCATCCATAATCGAGCTGTTGGGAATCGTCAAGACGGTCGACTTGAAGCCTTCCAGAACCGCGCTCACTTTGCAACCCACCAACTGCGAGGGGTCCATGTGTTCAGGATCGCGTTTGGACTCCACTGCCTCGCTTTCCCTGGGTGTTGGCTCTATGTCGAACTCACCTTTTTTGTCCGCCAGAACGTTGAGGCGCGTCTTGCCGTTGCAGACGACGACCACCGGAATCGGATCCCATGGGAGCTTGCTGCCGGAGCCGATCACTTTGCCGACAAAGCGCATGCTTCCAACCTGCTGATTCATCGTCTGAGAAAAATTGGCGTCCGCGCCGACCCCGCTAATCAATTCCGGGCCATTATTGATGGGAACCTGGGCCGAGCCTTGCACGACAACGGACGGGGAAAATAAAAAAAAGAAGAATCCAGCAAAGATGAAATAGGGTTTCATAAAATCTCCTTTCACTTCTGTTATTGACTTGCCTCTGCCTTGCATTCAGTGAGTGATACGCGGAGAGTATGGATTGGGTTCCGATTTCTCTGGTGGCGGAAGGGATGAGTATGCCTTTTCGGACCTTGAATGCTTGCTGGACTCTTGAGAAAGTTTGAGGAGTGCCGCGCGCCGCCATGCCTTCCCACGGCGGCGCGCGGCGACTGCTGAAAGGACTAAATCATCGATGGCTTGACGATTTTGGCCAGGCGGGGATCCTTCCAGAGTGGAGCGAAATCGGGATCGGAGTAGACTTTGTTGAGCCCAGACAGGTGCAGATCCTTGGCGCGGCCAAGATAATCCAGCGCGCCGTCGAGGTTGCCGCGCTTCATATAGGATTTGGCAATCAGGTAGTCGACGCGGGCGCGCTGCTCGGGAGAGCTGAGCTGGATGAGGCTTCCGCCCTGGCTATCGCTGAAGACATCGGCATCCAATTCCAAGGCGCGCGCGTATTCGGTGGTGGCGCGGTCGAATTCCTTGAGCATGATCCAGGCTTCGGCAAGGTTGACATGAGTCGAGGCTGTGGCTTCATCCATGGCCAGCGCCTTTTTGAAGTAGTCCACCGCTTCGGTGTATTTCTTGTCGCGCAGTGCTACGGCGCCCAGGTTGTTGACTGCGGCGGTGGACTGAGGATCACACTTGAGAGCTTGCTGAAAGTTTCTGCGCGCAAAGCCAATCTGGTGCAATTGCAGCGCGGATATGCCCAGCTTGTTATAAAGGGTGGCATTCTGACGGTCAATGCGGACGGCTGCCTGGTAGTACGCCTCGGACTGACTGTAATTGTTATGCACAAAAGCCAGGTCGCCTCTATCCTCGGCCAACTTGGCGCGTTGCATCATGTCGGGCTTGCCGGCGTCTGAGCTGGAGGCCGCGATTGCAAATGGCGCTGCCCCTATCAGCAGGCTCACCGCCATTACGCTCAACATTCTTGTCATTCTGGTCATGAATCACCTCTCCTGCATGTGGGCATCTTGCTTGAAGGGCGGTGGGTTGCCGATTCAAGCGACTGCCCCCCTGCATGAATTCGAGTAAAGAACGAAGATAGACCGCCCGCAACGCTATACCTGCTACCTACCGGTTCCACGGGGGTTAAACCTCCAGGGTTTGCGGCAAAAGTTAAAATTATTCATAGACTTGCGTTGATGGAAATCCCGGTGAAGATTAACCGGCCAGGATTGAGTGAGAGGGGTTACATGCCGTTACAGGCCAGTTTTTTCTCATTGGCTACACCGTTAAGGACTAGCCAAACAATTGAGGATGCCTACTATTACAATCATTCCGGGGATGGGATCAATGGCGATTGAAGGCCGAGAGAGAGCCGAAGTGGAGGCGCAGCGCGAGGAGCTGGAGGCGGTGCTGCGTTCTGAGCTCTTCAAGCGCGCGCCAACCTTGGCCCATCTGCTGCGTTATCTGTGCGAAAAACTTTTTGCCGGCGAGGCGCGGCAGATCAAGGAGTACTCGGTGGGCGTGGAGGTCTTCCATCGCGGCGCATCCTTCGATCAGGACTCGGATTCGATTGTGCGAGTTGAGGCCAATCGCCTGCGCAAGCGGCTGACCGCCTACTACGCCGGCGAAGGAACAGAGCACCGCCTCCAGATCACCATCCCGCTGGGACAGTATGTTCCGGAGTTCAAGCCCATGGCGGCGAGGATTCCGAGGATTGAAGAGGCTGTTGCGCTTTCGGCCGCGGCGGCGGTTGTGGCGGGTTTGCCATCGAATGCCGAAACGCGACGGTTGAAATTGTCCCGGCGCAATCTATGGTGGCTTGGCATTTCGGTTGCGGTTTTTGTCGTTATTTTGGGCTGTGTCTGGCTGATTCTGCGGCACAGGGTGCAGGCTCCGGCGGCGGGCGGGACGAATGACAGCTCTGCTCCCCGGGCCGAAACGCAACTTGGGCCGCCGGTGGGCGAGGAAGTTCGCATTCTGGCTGGCTCAAGCCGCAGCCTGGTGGATCATGCCGGCAAGCTTTGGAGCGCAGACGCCTGGTTCGATGGCGGGACGGAAGTAAAGAGTTCTGTCGAGAAGATCGCACGAACGCAGAATCCAGACTTCTATCGGACTAGCCGCCAGGGAACATTCCGCTATAACATTCCGTTGAAGGCGGGCGTCTACGAACTTCATTTGCAGTTTGCCGAGACAGTTTATGGCCCTGGGTCGTCGGGCGGAGACGGGGAAGGCAGCCGTCTGATGATCGTGCGGGCAAACGGGAAGACGCTGCTGAACCGCTTCGATCTGGTGGCCGATGCGGGTGCCAGTAACACGGCCGATGTGAAGGTCTTTACCGGGATTCAACCGGCCGCGGATGGAATGCTGCATCTGGAGTTCGCCGGCGAAGAGGGCAGGCAGGCGATCGTCTCCGCAATAGAGATTCTGCCCGGGTTTCGGGGACACATGCGGCCCGTGCGCGTGCTGACGCGGCAGACGCCGTATTACTCCAACGACAGCCATTGGTGGAGTCCGGATAACTACTTTGCGGGCGGGCAATTGGCGACTTACACTTTTGCGGTGAAAGGGACCGACGACGCGGAACTCTACGAGAGCGAACGCTGGGGAAATTTTTCCTACGCGATCCCTGTGACGCCGGGAAAATACGCCGTGACGCTTTACTTTGCGGCGCGCCACGGCGATTGGGACCAGTCCTCCTCCCCTGGTGAAGGCAATGCGGTCGCGCATATCTTCGATGTCTACTGCAACGGCAGTGCGCTCGTGAAGAACTTCAATCTTGCCCAGGAAGCGCGGCTGAGCGACGTTGTGACGCGGAAATTTGCCGACCTGCAACCGAATGCCCAGGGCAAGCTGCTGCTGAATTTTGTTCCAGTTGAGGGCTACGCAACGGTGACAGGAATTGAAGTGCTTCCCGAATAGGGCGTCGGTTTCTACAGTCTCTGGCACACCAGGGAACAAATAGGCCGCGGACCGCGTAGAAGAGAGTGGCGCTGGCGGTGCGGATCTCTGCCGCGACAGTGATTGTAAAGGAGAATCGTATGCGTTTGTTTGTCGGGGTTGCCGGTCTGGCTACCATGCTTAGTTTTGCGGCGTCCGGTTATGCCGTGACGCCGTCCTCCCCAAAGAGCGGCTCGGGCACCATCGTGATTGTCTTCAAGGATGGTCACCGGCAGAGCTACAAACTCTCCGAGATTGAGCGGGTGGAATTTCCCGCAAGCGCGGATGCGGCAACGGACAAGGCTGCCACGAACTCCCAGTTGCCGTCGCGCACACGCTTTCTGGGCAAGTGGGAGGTTGGCGACGGAATGGGCGGCACTTTCTCTATCACGCTGGAGGATAACGGGGACGCGTGGCGCTCCTGGAATCACGAACACGGCCATTGGGTCTATGTGGACGGCGAGGCGCGGGTGACCTGGGCAGACGGCTGGCAGGATGTGATTCGCAAGGTCGGCGATTACTACCAGAAGTTCGCCTACAAAGCGGGCAGATCGGTTACCGATACAGCGGACAACGTCGATAGCGCGCGCTTGACCTCTCCGCATCCGATTTAGCGGCCTGTATCGCCGAATTACAACTGTCAGGAGACAATGCCGGCAAAGTATGCGTCGACTTCTTTCCAGTTGTTGACGCGCAGGAAGCCGCTTACAGTCATGTTACGCGGCGCGGTGTAAAGCAGTCCCTGGCCCTCGAAGCGGAGCAGATTCTTGGGCAGATCGTCGATCAGATAGTCGGCGCGCAGGATGGACTTGTCACCGCAGAATACGTAATGCGCGGGTGGAATAAAGGGAAAGTGGCGCTGCAGCCAACGATATTTGGGGCCAAGGGAGTTGGGAACGGCCATGGCCTGCGTAGCGATGAAGATTTCAAAGCGCGCGGTGAGTTGCTCCAGCACGGCTTGAGAGCCGGGAACCACGGCCAGATCCTCGAAGAAGTCCTCGGCGTGCAGAAAGGCGCGAAGCTGCTGCTGGCGATCGAGGGGCGCGATCTCCGAAAGGGCCTTGCCAGTCAGATCGCCGGGGGGCACGTCCTCGTCGAAGGTCTGGTTGTAGCGGTTGATTTCCTCGGCGAGGGTCTCCGCCATCACATCATCCATATCGACGCAAATGCGCTGCACGGCTTGCTCCTCCGATGGGAAGACTTGGGCTTTGAACACTCAAGAAAAGGGTAGCAGGAAGAACTGCGGAGCTAGACTTCCACGCGCGGCTTGGGTGTCTTCCGTTTGGGCTTTGTGTCTTGCTGCGCCGGATCGGGAGCGGGCGCCATCGAGGGATCCCAGTAGATGAGGCGGCTGCAACTGTCGCAGGTGAGCAGTTCGCCCTCGCGGAGTTGGTTCCAGGTTTGCGGACGGACGCCCATGCGGCAGCCGATGCATTGCTGATTCTCAACGCGGGCCAGTCCGGTGCCTCTCGAGCCGCAGAGGCGGTCGAAGCGGATGAGCGATTCGGGTTCGATGAGCGGGCGGAGGGCCTCGCGCTCAATGTTGAGAGTGGCCAGTTCGCCAGTATATTCGGCCTGGCGACTGGCGACTCGCTCTTTGGTCTTTTCCAGCGCGCCGGCCAGCAATTCGACCTGCACGCGGGCGGCGGCTAGCGCGGCCTCCTGTGCTTCGGTGCGTTCCAGGCTAACAAATTCTTCGTTTTCAAGGCGCTCGGCCTCGGCCTCGGCAAAGTGCAGTTCGTGCTCGACGGCGCTGGCCTGCTCGGCATTGGTGACCGAGTCTTGCTGAGCGCGATAACGGGTAGCTTTCTTGCGGTGCGTGTCGATCTCGCGATCAAGGCGTGTGCGGAGGGTTTCTTCACGGGTGAGAGCGGCTGAGGCCTCGGCTGCCTGGCGCTCGGCGGCGTCCAAAGCGGCCTGAGCCTGAGCGATCTCCGTCGGCAGGGCGCGCACAGCTTGAGCAAGGCGTGTGCGTTCCAGCTCCACCGCTTGCAACTTTACGAGACTCTCAATCTGTGCTTGCATCCGTGCTATGAAGTTTACGGCATTTACCGGCTCGACGGGAAATGGGTGCGCGAATTCCGAATGAGTTCCTCGTATACTCGACTTAGCGTATGTTGAGTCATCTGGAGAAAATTCTAGCTTCAACGCGGACCACCGTAAGCGCGGCCAAGTCGCGTGTGCCGTTGGCGGACGTGGAGCGGCGGGCGGCGCTGCACCAGCCGCGCGGCTGGGCCAGGGCGTTGCGCCAACGGGCGGCGGCAGGGCCAGCGGTGATTGCCGAAGTCAAGAAAGCCTCGCCGTCGAAGGGGCTGATCCGCGCGGATTTCGATGCCGCCCACCTGGCTGCGCGCTACCATGCGGGCGGCGCCGCGGCGCTTTCTGTGTTGACCGACGAGCCGTTTTTTCAAGGCAGTTTGCGCAATCTGGAGTTGGCTTCGGCGGCGGTGCCTCTTCCCTGCCTGCGCAAGGATTTCATGGTGGACGAGTATCAATTCGCCGAAGCTCGAGCGCATCATGCCGACGCGATCCTGCTGATTGCCGCCGCGCTCAGCGACAACGAACTCCGCCGCTTTGCCCAGCAAGCGCATGAGTTTTCTCTCGATGTGCTGGTCGAAGTGCATACGGCCGAGGAGTTGGAGCGGGTGCTCTCGACGCTGAGTGAGACGGGCTCAGACGCCATCGGCGTGAACAATCGCGACCTTAAAAGCTTCAAAGTGCGGCTGGAGACTTCTCTTGAACTGGTGGAGCGGATTCCCTCCAGCCTGCTGCGCGTGGCAGAGAGCGGGATTGCCGCGCCTGAAGAGGTGGCGCGGCTGCGCGCGGCGGGCTTTGACGCTTTTCTGATCGGCGAAAGCCTGATGCGCCAACTCGACCCTGGAGTGGCGCTGGCGGCGCTGCTGGCGGCGGCAGAAACTATATGAGCCTCTGGATCAAGATCTGCGGGAACACCTCGATTGAAGACGCGCTGCTGGCCGTTGATGCCGGTGCGGATGCGCTGGGATTCGTCTTTGCGCCCAGTCCGCGGCGAGTCTCCTTGGCGCAAGCGGCGGCCATCATTGCGCAACTGCCGGCAAGCGTCGAAAAGATCGGCGTCTTTGTCGATGCAACGCTTGAGGAAATTGTCTCTACGGTTGAAGCCTGTAGTCTGACTGGCGTGCAATTGCACTTTGACGCGGCGGCTGAACTGCCGGAGAGAATCCGCGGGCGGGTTGGGCCTGAAGTACGCATTCTGCGCGTGGTGCATTTTGGGGTGGAAGCCGCCGCGACGCAGAGATATAGGATTGCCGCCCACGCGCGCAACCCGCATGTGGATGCGGTGCTGGTGGACTCCCGCACGGCCTCTGCCGTGGGTGGCACAGGCTTGGCCTTTGACTGGGCCGTGGGCCGTGAGACTCTTTTTCAGGATGCAAGAGATTGCAAGCTGATTGCCGCAGGCGGGCTGAATCCGGAGAATGTTGCCAAGGCTATCGCCGCGCTGCGCCCCTGGGGCGTGGATGCGGTTTCAGGCGTCGAAGCCGCGCCAGGTCGAAAGGATCCAGTCAAGGTGCGGGAGTTTGTCAAGTGTGCGCGTGCCGGGAATAACTGCCCATGACACTTTTGGAAATCTTTGGCGCGAATTTTCAGAATTCAACCTGCTGATGTGATCGGGAGCTATGATGGGCGGTTTTAGCTTTGGCGGAAAACGGGAGTGGCTGGCGCGCGGCTTGTTTTACAGCGGGGCATCCGCACTGCTTTCACAACTTCCGGCACGTAATTCCTTGCTGGTTTTGAATTATCATCGCATCGGAAATGCTCAGGACGATCTCTTCGATCCCGGCGTATTTTCGGCGACTGCTGATGAGCTCGATCATCAAATCTCATATCTGAAAAGTCGCGTATCTCTGGTAACTCTGGAAGAGGCGCTGGCATTGATCGATGGCACAAGCAAAGAAACAACGCGCGGTTGCCGAGTCTTGATTACATTTGACGACGGCTATCTGGATAACTACAGCCTCGCATATCCCGTCCTGCGTTCTCATGGCGTGCAAGGCGTTTTCTTTGTTGCTACCAGCATGGTTGGCTCTTGTCATCTTCCCTGGTGGGATCGCATCGCTTACTTGATGAAGACCGCGCAGAAGCGCCGTTTTACTCTTGGTTACCCAGCCGAGCTAACTATCGATATGGATGAAAAAGGCTTGGATGAAAGCCTGCGCGAAGTCTTGAGACTGTATAAAAGGCCTCAGAACTCTGACCCCGCGCGATTCATGCGGGAGTTATCCGATGCGGCAAAAGGGAAAGAATTGCCTGAAACGCTGCGGCGCTTTTTGAGTTGGGATGAAGCGCGGGAGATGACAGCGGGCGGCATGGCGATTGGTTCCCACACACATTCGCACCATGTGCTGAGCCAGTTGGAGCCGGTGCGGCAATTGGAG
Organism: uncultured Occallatibacter sp.; assembly: GCA_964509755.1. Lineage (GTDB taxonomy): Bacteria > Acidobacteriota > Terriglobia > Terriglobales > Acidobacteriaceae > Telmatobacter. The sequence continues at coordinate 9,882 of CAZDYU010000064.1, forward strand.
GAGTTATCCAGATCTCGGGCAATTTTGAAGGAGCAGCTTGGCGTCGCGCCCGATGCGATTGCTTACCCGGTGGGCGGCAAAACAAGTTTTACCGATCAAACACAAAACGCGGCGCGAGAAACTGGCTACCGCGCGGCGTTTTCATTTTATGGCGGGGTTAATTCGCCGGGTAATATATCCGTATTCGATGTGAAGCGGATCGGCATCGGCGGCCAAAGCTGGAATCGCTTCCGGGTTCAAACGGTGGTCTGCCGTACTACTGGAAAATACTGGCCTTGATTGCTTTGATGATCCGGGCTAAGCTGGCACAAAATCTTCGCAATGCGAAGCCAATCCTGCAGTATCGCTCGTTTCTGTTACCTTTGCCTGCAGCGTTCCTTCTGCGTTCATCCCGGTTACATGCAGCCGTAACAGGAGGTTTGCGGGCAGACAGCCGGCCATTTCCACGGGCAAAAAATTCTCTGTTAGCGCGGCGGTGTGCCCCTGCGCCGACCTCTCTCTCGCCGTGTGCAGCGTGATAGCCTCCAGATCCCGGCCCACAAAACCCCTCCGGTGGGTCTTACTTTTTTCAGCGGCTAATGCGCGTAATGCAGCCATCCGCTCTTCGACCGTCGCTGCCGGAACTGGCCGCTCGTCGTGCAGCGCCCAGGCCGCGGTGCCCGGTCGCGGCGAAAAGGGAAAGAGATGCAGATAGCCGAAGGGGAACGCCCGCACCAGCGCAAGCGTCTCCTCGAATTCGGCATCGGTCTCGCTCGGAAAGCCCACCATCACATCCGCGCCCAAAGTCAGTTCCGGCCCGGCGGCGCGCAGCAATGCGGCCACCTTCTGCGTGTAATGCCAGGGCCGGTAACGCCGATGCATTCGCCGCAGCACTGCATCCGAGCCGGATTGCAAGGGCAGATGCGCGTGCCGAGCCAACCGGCTGCCGCCAAACTCAGCCATCAGCGCAATCATCTCCGTGTCCCAGTCCATGGGTTCGATTGAGCTGAGGCGCAGGCGAGGCAGCGCTGTCCGCTCAAAGATCTGCCGCACCAAGCCAGAGAGCGTGTGCGGAACTGCGCCACCGGTAGAAGGCAAATCCCGCCCCCAGCGCCCCAGATTGATCCCCGAAAGCACTAGCTCGTTGCCCCCGGCGGCCACGAATCCCTCCACTTGGCGCATAACCACTGCGGCGGGCAAGCTCTTCGACGGGCCGCGAGTCTGAGGAATCACGCAAAAGGTGCAGCGGTTGCCGCAGCCCTCTTGAATTTTCAGATTGGGCCGGGTCTGCACACCGGGAACCACCTGCGCCTCCTCAAGAAACGAGTGGGCAAAGCGGTCGTCGGCCCATACCACCTGCGGTGGGGCCAACTGCTCGCTACTCGCTTGCTCAAGGTTCGCTGGCTGGATTTGGATTAGCTCTTTGCCAGTGTGCAGCATCGTAAGCGCTAACAGTTTCAAAGCAATCTCAGGAGCCAGCGCCTTGTGACTATTGCCGACAACGGCCGCTACTCCAGCCAGATTCGCCAACTCCTCCGGTGCGCGCTGGGCATAGCAGCCAGTCACCACGATCCGCGCCTCCGGGTTCAGCCGGTGCGCACGGCGAATAAAGGCTCGCGCGGCGCGGTCGGCCTCGGCCGTCACGCTACACGTATTTACGACAACCAAATCAGTCCCTGAGCCCTCCTGCTCACAGTGCCCCGCCGCGCGCAGCCGCGCACCCATCGCCTCGCCATCGGCGCGTGCGGCCCTGCAGCCAAAATTCTCCACGTGGAAAGTGGACGCCATGACTCCAGTCTAAGTCCTGGCAGCTCCCGCCGCAGGTTCAAGCATTCCATCTCCGTTATACTGAAGGAGTCCGCATACACTGTGGGTCGCCCCCTGCCTCATGCCATCTCCCATCGCCGCCAGCGCGCCACTGCCGTCTTCCACCAGTTCAGCCGCAAGCACACGCCAGATTCTCGGCTTTGTCTACTTCACCTTTGTCGTCTATCTCTCGGTTGGACTGCCGCTGGCGGTGCTGCCGCCTTATGTGCATCTTCGCATGGGCTACAGCGCGGCACTGGCTGGCCTGGTCATCAGCTTTCAGTACATCGCCACACTGGCCAGCCGTCCCTGGGCCGGACGCATCTCCGACCGCGCCGGCGCCAAGGTCTCCGTGCTCTGGGGCATGGTTGGCTGCTCACTCAGCGGAGCGATGCTGATTGTCGCAGCCTTGCTGCACGCGACGCCCTGGCTCAGTCTTGCCGCACTCTTCGTCAGCCGCCTGTTGCTGGGTGTGGGTGAGAGCCTTGGCTCTACCGGCTCTACGCTCTGGGGCATCTCCAGCGCCGGCCAGGCTAGCACCGCCCGGGTCATTTCCTTCAACGGCATCAGCACCTACGGCGGAATAGCGCTCGGCGCTCCGCTAGGCGTGGTTATCGCCGGCCAATGGGGCCTGGGCGCGATTGGGCTGCTAATCCTGTTGCTGGGCGTCGTTAGCGTCGCGCTGGCCAGCCGCAAGCCTCCGGTAGCCGTGAGGCATGGCGAACATCTGCCCTTCAGCCAGGTGGCCGGCCGCGTGGCGCCGCACGGCATGGCGCTGGCGCTGGGCGGTATTGGCTCCAGTGTGCTGTCCACCTTCGTCACGCTCTTTTACCTGAGCCGCCACTGGGATGGCGCGGCGCTCTGTCTCACTGCCTTCGGATTGGCTTTTGTTGCCGCGCGCCTGCTCTTCATGCAGGCCATCAACCGCTTCGGCGGATTCCCAGTGACCATTGCCTGTTTCACGGTCGAGTCCGTAGGCCTGCTGTTGCTCTGGCGCGCTTCTTCGCCGTCGATGGCTCTTGGCGCCGCGGCTCTCACCGGCTTCGGGTTTTCGCTGGTCTTTCCCGCACTGGGCGTCGAGGCGGTCAAGAGGGTCGCCGTGCAAAATCGCGGCTCGGCGCTGGGCATCTTCACCGCCTTTATCGATGTCAGCTTCTTTCTCACCGGACCGCTGGCCGGCGCGGTGATTGGCCTCTGGGGATACGCCAGCGCCTTTCTCTTTGCGCTGGGATGCGTGTTGATCGCGCTCCTGATCGTCCTCGTTCTGCGGCGGCTTGACCGCCAGCAGGCGTGAAGGCGCAAACCAGCCAGCCCAGCGTTTGCCACCTTCCACCGGGCATACTATAGTCGTTAGTAATGAAGGCACACGTTTATGTCACGCCAAAGACCTCGGTCCTGGATCCGCAGGGCCAGACCATCCAGAACGCTCTGCGCAAGATCGGATTTGCGGAGGTAAGCTCCGTTCGCCAGGGCAAGTACTTCGCGCTTTCCCTGATTGACGGCCTCTCCCCGGAGGCAGCAAGCGCTCAGGTAGAGCGCATCGCCCGCGAGGTGCTTACCAACCCGGTGATTGAAGAATTCACTTTTCGCATCGAGCAGTGACACAGCCTAATTTCGACTGAAAACCGCGGTCACCTCGGGCCGGATTACCGGCGTGTAGCGATCTCGGCAAAATCGGATTCCTTTGCTCTTTTATTGCTTTCCCCGTCCTTATCCGATTGGGTTATACTGTGCGGAATCTGGAGGAAGCATGACGATGCGCTTGTTCTTCAGCAATGCTTTTTATTCCCCAACTTTTCGATCGGCTGCTGTTCTGCTGGCCATTTTGGCTAGTTGCGGCATTGGCCTTTCAGACCCCATTCACGATGCGGCTCAGAGCGGCGATTTGGCCCAAGTGGCAGCACTGATTGAAAGCAATCCGCGCGTGGTTTTCAGCAAGGACGATAGCGGCGATACCGCCTTGCACCTGGCGGCGCGCATGGGCCATAGAGATGTTGTGGACCTGCTTCTGGACCGCACTGCCGAAGTGGACGCTAAAGACAGCTTTGGCGATACGCCGTTGCACCTGGCAGCCCGCATGGGGCAGTTGAGCACCGTGGCGCTGCTTCTGGATCATAGTGCCGATGCAAACGCCAAGGACACAGGCGGCTTTACGCCACTGCTTTTGGCGGCCATCGACGGCCACACGGACGTAGTCAAGCTGCTGTTGCAGCGCAGAGCTGAGATCGGCGCCAAAGACGGCGATGGAAATACAGCCCTGCACCTGGCCGCACGCTCCGGCGCTCGGGATACCGTGCAAGCGCTGCTGGAGAGCAAGGCCGACCTCAAGGCTAGAAACAACGACGGCGACACTCCGCTGCACATGGCCGCCGCAAACGATCAGGATGATGTGGTGACCTTGCTGCTTACCTTCAAGCCCGAGGTCAATGCCCGCAATAACGCCGGCCTCACGCCTCTCCAGGCCGCGGCGCAAAAAGACTACAGAGATGTGGTTGATCAACTGCGCAAGCGCGGCGGCCACTAACTCTGAGCAGGTTCGTTGAGCCTCCCCCGCCCAGGCTCCCTTCCGCAGGTTCATTTAGAATCAAGGCATGTGCGGAATAGTTGGTTATGTAGGTCCGAAGAAGGTAGTTCCTGTCATTATTGAAGGCTTGCGCCGCCTGGAATATCGCGGCTATGACTCGGCCGGCATTGCGGTCGGCAGCCCATCCAGCGCCATTCTTGAGGTGCGCCGCGCTCCCGGCAAGCTCGCCAATCTGGAAGAAGTTCTCCGCGAACACCCTCTCGATGGCACATTCGGCATCGGCCACACTCGCTGGGCCACCCATGGCCGTCCTACGGAAGAAAACGCCCACCCGCATCGCGACTGCACTGGCCGCATTGTCGTTGTCCACAACGGTATCGTTGAAAATTACCTCGACCTCAAGCGCGAACTCACCGCCCAGGGCCACCTCTTTGTCACCGAAACAGACACCGAGATCATCGCTCACCTCATTGAGCAGGTGCAGAAAGATGCCGAAGCCGCCGGTCAGCCCGTTTCCCTTGAAGTTGCCGTCCGCCGTGCCGTCAAGCGCCTCACTGGCGCATTTGCTTTAGGTGTTCTCTCGGCCACCGAGCCAGACAAGATCGTCGTCGCCCGCTTTGGTCCGCCAGTCATCATCGGCGTCGGCGAGGGCGAGTCCTTTGTTGCCTCCGACGTTCCCGGCATCCTCCACCACACGCGCAATATCTACTTTCTCGCCGACGGCGACATGGCCATTCTCACCCTCGCCGGCGTCCAGCTCACCGACTTTGACGGCAACCCCATCCAGCGCGGCCTCACCCGCATTCAGTGGGATCCCATCCAGGCTGAAAAAGGCGGTTACAAGCACTTCATGCTCAAAGAAATCTGGGAGCAGCCGCGCGCTATTACAGACACTACACTGGGCCGCGTCTCCCTGGACTCAGGCAAAGTCTTCCTCGGCGAAATGAAGATCGACGACGACGAGCTGGCCATGGCTTCCAGCATCAATATCGCCGCCTGCGGCACCAGTTGGCACGCCGCCCTGGCCGGTAAATACATGATCGAGCGCCTGGCCCGCTTGCCCGTCGATGTGGACTACGCCAGCGAATACCGCTATCGCAATCCCATTCCCGACCGCAACGCCCTCGGCCTGCTCATTACACAATCCGGTGAGACCGCCGACACCCTGGCTGCGCAGCGCGAGATGATCTCCCTCGGCTCCAAGACCGTCGCCATCTGCAACGTCGTCGATGCCATGGTGGCGCGCGAGGCCCATGGCGCAATCTACACCCACGCCGGCCCGGAGATCGGCGTCGCCTCCACCAAGGCATTCACCGCCCAACTCACGGCGCTCTTTCTGTTGGCCCTCAAGCTCGGCCAACTACGCGGGCGCATCGATCCAGAACAGTCCGTCAAGCTCATCGAAGAACTCAGCCGCATCCCCGCCAAAATCGAAGAGGTTCTGCGCTCCCGCTCCGCCCAATGCGAGCAGCTCGCCAAGGACTTCTCCACCGTCCGCGACTTCCTCTACCTCGGCCGCGGCATTCACTTTCCCATTGCTCTGGAAGGCGCACTCAAGCTTAAGGAGATCTCTTACATTCACGCCGAGGGCTACCCGGCCGGCGAGATGAAGCACGGGCCCAATGCGTTGATTGACGAGACCCTGCCTGTGGTCGTCCTCGTCACCCGCGATGAATCCGACCCCGCCTCCAAACTTCGATACGAAAAGACCCTCTCCAACATTCAAGAGGTCACCGCCCGCAGTGGCCGCGTCATCGCCGTAGCCACCGAGGGCGATACCACCATCGGCAGCCTCGTCGAGCACGTCATCCTCATCCCTCCGGCCATCGAAATGCTGGCGCCGCTCATCGAGATTGTGCCCTTGCAATTGCTCGCCTACTACATTGCCGTGCGCCGGGGTTGCGACGTGGATCAGCCAAGAAACCTGGCCAAATCCGTGACTGTGGAGTAGATGCAACGGGCTCTGCCGGGCAACTTTTAGCAATTAGCAGTTACTCCAGCCTGGAATTGGGTATCTTTTTCAAAGCGCAACCGGTTGCGGCGATGGGTCACCTGACCGCATGGGTGTGGCGTGTTTTGGTTAAAGACTCCTGACCGAGTAGGAGACGAACAATAGTTCTTCACGAAGTCGGGATTTTGGGATGGGCTAAAGAGGCTGCGAAAAAAGGGTTTTCAAGACCCCAAAGCCCCTAAAAAACATTCCTCAAAGGCCAAACTGGCCGCGGAAAAACTCAATTGGATGAAGGGTACGGGCTTTAGCCCGTACATAACCACTGCTTTATCAACGCCGGCTTTAGCCGCCGAGGGAATTATCAGCCATTTCTGTCGTTAAACTGGCCTTTTTCCGCAGCCTCTAAAGCCCCACTAATTTTATGTGCTTTATCGGCACGACTGAAGTAGTGCCCTTTCAAAGCAAAGCTCTCGATTGGATTTTTCCGCAGACTGTAAAGCCCGACCGATTTTGGCGTATTTACGACACCCTTCGACTACGCTCAGGGCAGGCTAAAAGTCGTGCTCTGATACAAAGCATGGTTTCATTCGAGGTTTTCCGCAAACTATAAAGTCGTGCCGTTTCAAAAAGGAGACTTGATTGAGGTTCCTCAGTTTCCATGGAACCGCCGCCCCTGCTGTTTGCGTATTGATTTTCAGCATGCCATTTGCGGTCGGAGACGGCCACAAAAAGTGCGTGGAAGCTGCGGCATCAAAACTGGAATTGCTACCATCCCCAGCGAGTTCAGCAAGTTTTTTCCCCGCGGCATTGGCCGCCTGAGCGCCGGCAAATGAGAACGCCGGGCAAGCGCCAGGAAAATGCAACCCAGTCCGTAAACTGCCGGTCAAAGTATGAAAGCAGGCTTTTTTCACGGAGGTTTTCTATGACAAGCACAATTTCAATTCCGATCAATGCGGCGAACCTCCCAGACGCCGAGTTATCGGGTGTAACTCGGCAGATCTTGCAAACAGAACAAGCTGAACTGACTGAGTTGGTTCGCGGCAACGAGGAAGCCTTCCTGGCGCGCCTTTCTCCGCTGGTTCGCCGGCAAAGCGTGACGCTCGACCTGAGTCAGGTCAAGCGGATCGACGCGGCGGGCATCGCCGCGTTGATTGCGCTGCACGCGCACGCGCATGAGGCCGGCAATTGTTTCAGCGTTGTAAATCCCACGCCGCATGTGGCGGAAATTCTTTCATTGGTGGGGTTGGAGCGAATCCTAATGTCCCATATAGCGAACATAAAATCACAATCCGCCGTCTATTCAGAACGCCCCGCAGCGTGAAAATCCGCTCAGTGGTTCATTTTTATGCATACTGGCTGGCCGGTGTCTTGTAGTATGAGATAGAGTGCCCGAGCATGGTACGGCACTCAAAGCTCGCTCGAATCGTATGTGACCTTCAGCACAGGCAACTGTATACTTGGAACGATATTCGTACTACGACCTATCAATCCCGCGCAGCGATGTCCGATGCCAGGATGACCCGCACGCGCTCAGCCCGACAACAGCATCTTTTTATCTGTTGAAACACTGAGCCTCCGTCCCGCCACCCCTTCATGGCCGCCGCCCCCCGCGGAAAATCTACATACGGAGGCATCATCCCATGACGCAGGGCGCTGTGGACAAGTCGTCTGCCGGCAAAGCAGGCAAAACCGAAACCCAACATGTATTTTTCTTTGGCGGCGGCAAGGCTGAAGGCAATGGAAAGATGAAGGATGTACTGGGCGGCAAAGGCGCCGGATTGGCCGAGATGACCAACGCCGGATTGCCTGTCCCTCCGGGATTCACGATCCAGACCGAGGCTTGTCGCGAGTACATGCGCGGCGCTCTCAGTGCAGAGGTCAATACAGAAATGCATGCCGCCCTGGAGCGGCTGGAAAAGCTGCAAGGACAGAAGCTAGGCTCAGGCGAGAATCCGCTGCTGGTCAGTGTGCGTTCTGGCGCCAAGTTCTCCATGCCCGGCATGATGGACACAATTTTGAACCTTGGCTTGAACGATGAGGCCGTCGAAGCGCTGGCCAAGCGCAGCAACAATCCCCGCTTTGCTTATGACTCCTATCGCCGCCTGATCCAGATGTTTGGCGACGTGGTGCTGGACGTAGAGAAGAAGAAGTTCGAGCATATCTTCGACGGCGTCAAGAAGCGCCTCAAGGTCAAGTTCGATTACGAACTTCAACCCAAGGCGCTGCAAGAGATTATTGCCGAGTACAAGAAACTGGTGAAGAAGGAGACGGGCAAGGACTTTCCGCAGGCTCCGCTGGAGCAACTTGTAGCCGCCCGCGACGCCGTCTTCCGCAGTTGGACCAACGAGAGAGCCAAGACCTATCGCCGCATCAATCGCATCGACGACTGGCTGGGCACAGCGGTCAACGTGCAAGCCATGGTCTTCGGCAACCTGGGTGAGAACTCCGGCACAGGCGTAGGGTTTACGCGTAACCCGGCCACTGGCGAGCATGTCTTCTTTGGCGAATACCTGATGAATGCGCAAGGCGAGGACGTGGTCTCAGGCGTCCGCACGCCGCTGCCCATCAGCGAACTGGAACGCGCCATGCCCATGGTCTATGAGCAACTGCGCACCATCACAGGCAAGATGGAAAAGCATTATCGCGATTTGCAGGACTTCGAGTTCACTATTCAAGACGGCAAGCTCTACATGCTGCAGACCCGTAATGGCAAGCGCACTGGTCTGGCCGCGGTTCGCGTCGCCATCGACATGGTTCGCGAAGGCCTCATCACGCAGGAAGAAGCCATTCACCGCGTCGAGCCCAATCAGCTTTACGACTTTCTGGTTCCCCGCCTGGTGGAAAAGGGCGAGAAGATTGAAGTGCTCGCGACCGGCCTGCCAGCCTCGCCCGGCGCGGCTGTGGGCCAGATCGTTTTCACCGCTGAAGAAGCCGTCAAGCGTCACGCCAGCGGCGCCTATCCGGTCATCATCCTGGTACGCGGAGAGACCACGCCCGAGGACATCGCGGGCATGGAAGTTGCCGCCGGAATTCTCACCTCGCGCGGCGGCATGACCTCGCACGCCGCCGTTGTTACCCGCGGCATGGGCAAGTGCTGCGTGGCCGGCGCGGGCGATTGCACCGTTGACGAAGCCAAGAAGGAATTGCGCGTCAAGGGTCACGTCTTCAAGGAAGGCGATTGGCTCTCATTGGACGGTACCACTGGCCGCGTCATCAACGGCAAGCTCAAGACGCTGGATGCTCAGCCCGACGATCCCGATCTGGTCAAGTTCATGGCCTGGGTCGATCCGGTTCGCCGCCTGAAGATTCGCGCCAACGCCGACATTCCTCGCGACGCCAAGATGGCTCGCCAGTTCGGCGCGGAAGGCATTGGCCTCTGCCGCACCGAGCACATGTTCTTTGCGGAAGACCGCATCGAGCACATGCGCACCATGATCCTCTCCGAGTCTGAGAAGGAGCGTCGCGCCGCGCTGAAGAAGCTACTGCCCATGCAACGCGCCGATTTCGCCGGCTTGTTCAAGGCGATGGAATCGCTGCCGGTGACGATTCGCCTGCTCGATCCGCCGCTGCATGAGTTCCTGCCCAAGCGCGAGGATCTGCTGGTTGAAATTCAGCACCTGCAGGACACCAAGCCGCGTTCGCCCAAGCTCAAGGAGCTGCGTCCGCTGCTGGCCCGTGTGGAAGAGCTGCATGAGACCAACCCCATGCTCGGACTGCGCGGCTGCCGCCTCGGCATCGCCTTCCCGGAGATCACCGAGATGCAAGTTCGCGCCATCATCGAAGCTGCGGTTGCGGCCAAGGTCAAGGGCGGCGATCCCCATGTCGAAATCATGATTCCACTGATCGGCTCCATTGAAGAGATGCGCAACCAGGCCATCATCGTGCGCCGCGTCGCCGAGGAAGTCTTCAAGGAGAAGGGCTCAACCGTGGATTACATGGTGGGCACCATGATCGAGCTGCCGCGCGCCGCCCTGACCGCCGACCAGATTGCCGAAGAGGCCGAGTTCTTCAGCTTTGGAACCAACGACCTCACGCAAACCACCTTCGGCATCAGCCGCGATGACATCAACCACTTCCTGCCGGCTTACATGAAGGCGGGTATCTTCAAGCAGGATCCCTTCGCCACCCTGGATCAGGCGGGCGTCGGTCAACTGGTGAAGATGGCCGCAACCAAGGGCCGCAACACCCGCCCCAACATCAAGCTGGGCATCTGCGGCGAGCATGGCGGCGATCCCGAGTCCGTCAAGTTCTGCCACAAGATCGGCCTCACCTACGTCTCCTGCTCCCCATTCCGTCTGCTGACGGCTCGGTTGGCAGCGGCGCAAGCAGCCCTCGAGGAGAAGCAGACCGGCCCCATCCACACCAACGCTTAGTTCACCGGAGCCAGTGCAACCGCCAAGGGTGCAGCCAATCGGCTGCGCCCTTGGCGCGTCTGGTACCACAGTTGTACTTAGCTCAATTGAGGGAGAACGAGCAAAGGCCCTGGCCTTAACAGGCTGCGAAAAATGGGCTTACTAGGCCCAAGGCCCGCAAAAAAATCCCTCATGCGCTAGAGCGAAACCATAATAGCTGTATCTTGCCAGTAATCCGATGGATTTCGTCGACCTGCCCGAAGGCTCAACACGCAGGAAAGAGAAGCCGCGCTCTTTGACGCCGACGGAATTTCTGGCGCTGTTGAAACTCTTCGGACCCCGCGAGAGGCTCGCAGTCGAGATTGCAGGATGGCTGGGCACACGGCGCAGTGAAGGGTTCGGCCTGAAATGGCAGGATCTCGACCTCGACCGTTGCGTGGTCACCTTCCGCCAGGGCTTCGTCTCCGGTCGCATCTCGCAACTCAAGACGGAGGCGTCACGGACGGAGATCAGCCTTCCTGAAACAGTGCGGGATTCCTTGATCGCGTGGAAGAAGTTGACGCCATATTCGACGTCGGAAGACTGGGTTTTCGCCAGTGCTGCGACCAGCGGGCAGCGCCCCATGTGGCCCGACTCAATGCTGGCTGACTACATTCGGCCAATAGCAGAAAAAGGGGGCTTTGGCCGGATCGGTTGGCACACCTTCCGGCACAGCCTTACTTCCTGGGGCAAGCAGGTGCTGACGCTTGAGGAGACGAAGAAACTGATCCGTCACGCGAACATTCAAACCACAAGCAATATCTACGGCGGCCCCTCGCTGGACGCCAAACGCGCGGCGCAGACCCGTCTGGTGAAGTTCATCAATGAAAAAAGAGAAAAGACGGCTGAAGAGGGAAATCTGTAATCTGTCCCCAACTGTCCTTTTGAGGTGTTTGTAGATAGCTTTAAGTTGTTGATTTACTTTGGTTGCGGGGGCTGGATTTGAACCAGCGACCTTTGGGTTATGAGTGGCCGGGAACTCACGCATTTAACAGACTTTACAGCACTTATGGCGACCCGGAAGTACGGAAAAGTACCCATTGGACACCTCTTTGGGAGTCAGTTGGGAGTCTATTTCGGCAGTTGGGTTCTGCGCGCCGCGGTCGCACGAATACGGCCTTGAGCGTCCAATCTACAATGAAAACCGAGGGGATTTGCGATGGCAAGTGAACTGATCGGCTCCACGGATGGCGCAATGGATCTCCGGCCTTTGCTGCACAATCTGCGCGACCTGATCCAAAACGCGCGGAAACAGATTTTGCGCAATGTAGATGCTGTTCAGGTTCAAACCTGCTGGGAGATTGGTCGGCATATTGTCGAGTTCGAACAGCAGGGAACAGAAAGAGCAAAGTATGGAACTCAGCTCTTGCCGACCTTAGCCTCGACCCTGTCGGCAGAATTTGGCAAGGGGTTTGACGTTTCCAATTTGCGGCATATGAGGGGGTTCTTCCTGGCATTTCCAATTCACGACGCACTGCGTCGGGAATTGAGTTGGACGCACTACCGAACACTCCTTCGCGTGGAAGGCGAGAAAGCCCGCCTGTGGTACATGAATGAGGCTGCTGACCAAGGTTGGAGCACACGGGCTTTGGAACGTCAGATCGGCACCCTATATTACGAACGCCTGCTCGCGAGTTCAGACCGCCAGGCGGTTGAACAGGAAGCCACAGCCAATCTTGTGCCACTCGAACAGAATCCACGTGAGTTCGTCCGCGATCCCGTCATCCTGGAGTTTCTCGGTTTGCCGGGAACCGGCAAACTGCTCGAATCCGAACTTGAACAGGCGCTTTTGGACAATTTGCAGGCATTCCTTCTTGAGTTGGGCAAAGGGTTTGCCTTTGTTGCGCGGCAAATGCGGGTCAGTACGGAGTCCAAAGACTTTTTTATTGATATGGTGTTCTACAACTACCTGCTCAAATGTTTCGTGCTGTTCGACCTGAAGTCAGGCGAACTAGCGCACCAGGACATTGGGCAAATGGACATGTACGTCCGAATGGTGGACGATCTCAAGCGGGCTCCCGACGACAATCCCACCGTGGGCATCATTCTTTGCACGCACAAAGACGCCTCCGTTGTCCGCTATTCAGTACTTCACGAAAACGAATATTTATTCGCCAGCAAATACAAGCTGGTGCTGCCTTCTGAAGATGAACTACGTGCAGAGCTTGAACGCGAGCGCGCCTCGTTGGAAGAACAGCAGAAGAGCCTTACTTCAAAAGTGTAGGAAATTTCAATAACGGATACATCTCACGAAAAATCAGCGAACAGTTCGCCCGGCCTGACTGAAAGGGCCTTCGCCAGCTTGACGATGTTCTCAAGGGCGACATTTCGTTCGCCGCGCTCGACGCCGCCCACATAGTTCCGGTGCAAACCAGCGCGCTCGGCCAGTTCTTCCTGGGAATAGCCCCGCTCGTCGCGGAGTTGCCGCAACCTGGTGCCGAATCGAGACTTAACGGAGCGTGGGGCCACATCTCCATGCTCGAAGGCTGACCACTATGCGTCTACACACGATGAGTGTGATAATGTCCTGATTGGAGTTGCACTATGCGCCGCTCTCGCGGTGTGCTGTCGGAAACTGCCCCTGTTGACGGGAAATTCATCGGAATGGTCCAGCATTGAAGTGGAAGGGGTACGATTCTTAAGGAGGTAGAGGTAGAACCCATGAAAACCGATTTCATCGACTGTCCGGAAGTGGCAGGAAAGACCATTCAGTTGCTCAGGATTCACCGCGACACCGGCGACGGGTCGCGCGTCCAGATTGAGTTGACAGACGGAACCAGCTTCACCTGCTGCGTCACGGTGCGTCCAGCCGTGGAAGCAACCTTATATAAGGGTGGAGTGGGAACCCCGGAAACCATCCGCGACTACAAATTCTAGGCCAATCCTCCCCCGCAAAACCCGGTCGTTATTCCCAAATGGAATAACGGTCTCCCTGGAATTCATTGGACGCGGCCCCAAAACCGCCATAACTTTGCCCTAATGCTGACGCCAAGTCAGCGGAGGTGCAAAGTGAATCGATTCCGCCGTATCTTCCGACGCGACGCCAGTCGTAATCGGCTGCTCATTCCGTCCGCCAACCGGCTGACGGGACAAACCCTCAAAACCACACTTCTCTCTGCCATCCGCACGATGGCTCCAACCCTTCTTGTGCTCTCGTTTGCCGGCGTGGCCCATGCCCAGGGCACGATGGACTTCTCTGGCGCGACCACGCTGATGAACACCTTCAAAACCTTCGCCATCTATGCGGGCGCAGTCATCTGCTTCGGCGGATTGATCTTCGCAGGAATCCGCATGATGTCGGGAAGATTCCAGGACGCGATTCCCGGTCTCTTCGGTGCGCTCTTTGGCGCGGCCGTGCTGGGCTGGGGCGCTGGCTGGATTGGCTCGCTCACCGGGCAGACGATGCAGTAGGAGGCAGCCATGACCAAGCGAGGAGAGCCGTTACCGATCAATCAGGCGCTCAATAGGCCACGAGCCAAGCTCGGATTGGACCTCAGCGCATGGATGGCGATTGTCTTCGTCTGCGTAACGGTTTTCCTCGTTGGGTTCCGTGTCGTGGCGTTGATTGCCTTCCCGTCGCTGGCCATTGGCGCGTGGCTTGTCGTCCGCAAACATCCGAAGATGTTCGAACTTTGGGGCTTGAGTTTGAGCCAGAGGTCCTACTATGACCCGCGTAAACACTGAGCAACAGAAATTCACGC
>CAZDYU010000065.1:0-23936 GCA_964509755.1 uncultured Occallatibacter sp.
GAGTAGGCGGTAACCGAAACAGGCAAGAACTTCAGATCGAATTCTACGATTACATGAAGTGTAGCACGGATTCGCTTTCGCGCCTCAGAATTCGTCAGGCTGGCTCAGGGCCGGTAGAAAGGGTTCCGTTTTGGGGCGGTGGCAACTCCGCGCACCAAAATGCCTCTGCCAGGCGAAAATCTGGCCCGGTAAACTCGTTCTGGTTGGAAGCGGCCGCTATTGATCCGGCCCGTGGACAGAGCGCGAGACCCCGGCACGCTGAACTTGCCGGATCATGAACGATGCTGTTCCCTATCGATAAACCAGCGGAATGAAATTCTGCTCCTGAATCGGCGGGCGCACATACTTCGACTTCTCCAGCTTGGGCAGTTCCAGCGGCGCCGGCGTCAAGTCGCGATAGACAAACTGCGACAGCAAATGCTGAATCACGTTCAGCCGCGCGCATTTCTTGTTCTCCGCATTCACCACAAACCAGGGAGAATTCTTGGTGTCGGTGATCGCGAACATCTCATCCTTGGCGCGCGAGTAATCGGCCCAGTGCTTGCGAGATTCCAGATCCATCGGGCTCAGCTTCCAGCGCTTGGTGGGATTTTTCATGCGGTCCTGAAAGCGCCGCTCCTGCTCTTCGTCGCTCACGGAAAACCAATACTTGACCAGGCGGATCCCCGAGCGCTGCAACATGCGCTCAAACTCCGGGCAACTCTGCATGAACTCCTGATATTGCGCATCGGTGCAGAAGCCCATCACCCGCTCCACGCCGGCGCGGTTATACCAACTGCGATCGAAGAGCACCATCTCGCCCGCCGCCGGCAGATGCGGAACATAGCGCTGGAAGTACCATTGCGTCTTCTCGCGCTCGGTGGGCGTGCCCAGCGCCACCACGCGGCAGACGCGCGGATTCAGTGATTCTGTGATGCGCTTGATGGCGCCGCCCTTGCCCGCGGCGTCGCGGCCTTCAAAGAGAATCACCACGCGCAGGCCCTCTACGCGAACCCACTCCTGCAGCTTGACCAGCTCCACTTGCAGGCGGGCCAACTCTTTATCGTAGTTCACATCCTTGCCAATCTGCTGCGACTTGGCTTCGTCCGGCAGAGGCGACGGAAGGTCTCCGTGCTTCAACGCGCCGTTTGCAGGCGCTGCATCAGGCTGCTTATCCGCGTGCTTCCTCTTGTGCTTATCCTTCATGGGGGCTCCTCCAGCGAATTCGATAGGCACTATCTTATCGGTAGAATTAACGCGAATACAAGGATAATCCAGCGCAATCGAGGAAATTCTTGACCCAGTCTTCCGTTAAACCGCGCAAAAATCTTCGCGCTACCGGCTCTTCCACTTCATTGAGAGCGCGGCCAGCTTTTCATCCATCGTGGGCTGCGGCCTCGGAGTGAACTTGGCCGTGGGTTTGACCGCAGGCCGCGCCGCCGGCGTCGTCAGCGCCTTGATCGAAAGCGCAATCCGCTTGGCCTTCAGATCCACGCCAAGCACCTTCACCTTGACGATTTGGCCCGTCTTTACTGCCTCCGACGGCTCTTTGATAAATTTATTGGAGAGCTCGCTGATGTGCACCAGTCCGTCCTGATGAACGCCAATATCGACGAATGCGCCGAACTTGGTCACGTTCGTCACCACGCCTTCCAGCACCATGCCGGCAACCACATCGGCCATCTCGCGAACCTCTTCGCGAAAGGTTGGCGCAACGAACTGATCGCGCGGGTCGCGTCCCGGCTTGCGCAGCTCGGCAAGAATATCGTTCACGGTGTAAGCCCCGGCCGAGAGCTGACTGCGATCCACATGTTCCAGTAATTGCGGCTGCTCGATCAACTCCTTCACGGTCGTCTTCAATGAGAAGGCCATCTGCTCCACCACCGCATACGACTCAGGATGCACGGCAGTTGAATCCAGCGGATTGTCGGCGTTGCGAATGCGCAAGAAACCCGCGGCCTGCTCGAAAGTCTTCGGCCCGATTCCAGGCACTTCCAGCACTTGCGCGCGTGAGCGGAAGCTCCCTTTCTCATTGCGAAAGCTGACAATGTTCAGGGCCGTTCGCTCAGTGATTCCGGCCACAAAGCGCAGCAGCGTCCATGACGATGTATTCAAATCCACGCCGACTTTATTCACGCAGCTTTCAATCACCGTCTCCAGCGACTCCTGAAGCTGCCGCTGGTCAACATCATGCTGGTACTGGCCCACGCCAATCGATTTCGGATCGACCTTGACCAACTCGGATAACGGGTCTTGCAAGCGCCGCGCAATCGAGATTGCGCCGCGCACCGTCAGATCGAGATCGGGAAACTCCTGCCGCGCAACGGCCGAGGCCGAATAAATGCTCGCGCCCGACTCGCTCACCGTCGCCGAGAAAATTCCGTCGATCTTTTTATCGCGCAAAAACTCGCGCACAAATGCATCGGTCTCGCGCGACGCCGTCCCGTTTCCAATGGCGATGGCTCTCACGTTGTGCGCGCGCAACAGCGCATCCAGCTTCGGCGCTGCCTCGGCATTGCCGTGCTTCGACGTGTGAAGATAAAGCACATCGTGCGCCAGTAGCTTGCCCGTTTCATCCACCACCGCAACCTTGCAGCCGGTGCGTAATCCCGGATCGATGCCCAGCACGGAGATAGGTCCAGCCGGCGGAGCCAATAGCAAGTTATAGAGATTGTCGCGAAATACCTTGATCGCTTCCGTGTCTGAGCGGCGTTTTAATTCCAGGCGAATCTCGCCCTGAATCGATGCATTCAGCAGCCGCTTCCACGCATCGTCGATGGCCATCTCCAACTGGTGCGTCCAATCGCCGGCCAGGCGCAGCACGCGGCGCTGAATGATTGAGATTGCCCGCTCCGCTTCCACCTCGATGAGAAAGTAAAGAACCTTCTCGCCCTCGCCGCGGCGAATCGCCAACATGCGATGCGAGGGAATCGTCTTCACCGGCTCCGAGTACTCATAATACATCTTGAATTTATCTTGCTCATCGACCGCATCGGTAACCTTCCTGCTCACCACAATGCCTTCATCGAACAGTAGCGCGCGCAGCGCTTTGCGCAGGTCGGCGTTCTCGCTGATCCACTCGCTTACAATGTGCCGCGCGCCCTCCAATGCCTCGTCCACCGACGCCACGCCCAGCTCCGCATTCACAAATGTTGCGGCAAATATTTCCAGCGGCTGCGCGGTATTCTCCTGCGCCCACAGGTACGCGGCCAGCGGCTCCAATCCTTTCTCGCGCGCAATGGTGGCCTTGGTTCTACGCTTCGGCTTGTAGGGAAGATACAGATCTTCCAGCTCGCTTTTATCGAGCGTGGCCTCAATGCGCGCCTTCAGTTCATCGGTCAGCTTGCCCTGCTCGGCAATCGAGGCCAGAATGGTTTCGCGCCGGTCTTCAAGTTCGCGGAAGTAGGCCAGCTTCTCCTCGATGGCGAGAATCTGCACCTCGTCCAGATTGCCCGTGGCCTCTTTGCGATAGCGCGCGATGAAGGGCACGGTGCCGCCGTCGTCAAGCAATTCGATCACGGCGACCAGGCCGCGCAGCGGTAGATTCAGCAGTTGAGCGATGTGAAGAAGAATAGCCGGGGAGAGATTTTTTGTGTCTGTCATGAGCGGTCTGTCTTCATGGTACATGCAGCCGCTGAAAAAATTGCGGCGCGCTCAACTGTGCAAAACTTCGCGGCCGCCTAGGCGAATTCAATCTTCAACGCAATCGCCAAATCGGAAATCTTTTCCGCCGCCATCTGCACAGTCAACGAATTCTCGTCCTGCTTCCACTTCAAATCGCCCTTCCATCCCAGCACTTCAACCCGGCCGATCTTGCCCGGATTCTGCGCACCGTTAAGGCCCAGCGCATTCACCACCAAGGCCTTTTCCGGCCAGCCCATCGCAAAGGCATAGAGCGTATTGTTCTTCGCCGTGAAGCGAATGTCGGCGGCGGTCAGATCCTTTTGCTTGTCCTCATTGAAGTTGCCCGTGTCGATCTTGACCGTCGTCGACGGGCCTTCTCCATAGATCTTCCAAGGCCGCGTAGCATGAATGCCTTCGCTGTGAATCGCCATCCACGCGGTGATCTCTTCCAGTACCTTCATCTCCTCGGCATCCAGTTCTCCCGAGTTGGGCAGAGGAAAATTTAACAGCAGATTGCCATTCTTGCTGACAATATCCACCAGCAGATCGACGACCTTTTTTGCGGACTTGTATTGTTGGCCGCGCTTGTAATGCCATTGGCCAATGCAGGTGTCGGTCTGCCAGGGGTGCTCTGCAATTCCATCGGCAACCCCGCGCTCATGATCCAGCGCGCAGGTGCCGATCGCGCAATCTGTTTCTTCCTTGCTGGTATAAACAGCCTCGGTAACTCCGCCGTGCAACTGTGCGCTCACATTGTAAAGATGCGCCACCATCTTCAATCCATAATCTTCAAAGGGCAGGTGACCGTCGGTATAAAGAAGGTCCGGCTGATAGTTGTCGATAAGGTCCGTGATGCGGTCAAGGTAATGGCGCTTCCACGCGTCGGGAATTCCATCGTCGTTCCAATCCAGCTTGTTAATAAAGCGCGCGCAAGCGGCGTCGTGATAGAGGTCCGCGTACTTTGGATCGGTGCCATCGTACGGTATTCCTGCCAGCCCGCCGGTCTTGTCGGCACCGTGGCTCACGGCCCACCACTTGTAACTGATCCACAAGTGCTCGCTGACTCCAAAGCGCAATCCCTGCTTGCGCGCCGCATCGCGCCAGATGCCTACCACGTCCTTCTTCGGCCCCATATTCATCGCATTCCAGCGCGTATGCTTGGAGTTCCATAAGTCGAAGTTGTCGTGATGCACGCCCATGCTGACAAAATACTTTGCCCCGGCCTTTTTGTAGAGGCTCATCAGATGCTCCGGCTCCCATTTGGCGGCCTTCCAAATCTTCACCATATCCTTGTAGCCAACCTTGGAAGGATGGCCGTAGTGCTGCAAATGGTGTTCGTACTGTTCCGATCCCTGCATGTACATATTGCGCGCATACCAGTCACCATCTTCAATGGCCGACTGCGGTCCCCAGTGCGCCCAGATGCCGAATTTGGCGTCGCGAAACCACTCCGGAATCCGGTAGCGATCGAGCGACGAGCGCGTCCCGATAAACCTTCTGGCTTGTCCCGAGGCAAATCGAGAAAGAGCAAGAGCGGAGCAAGCTCCACCCATCCATTGCAGCAATTCACGCCGATTCATCGCCATCTGGCATCGATCCTTCCGTTTCACATGTCTCGAATTGCTTGTTGGCAGCTTGCTGTCCGAACGCCGCTCAACCATCAGCATATTAGAATGACGGTATAGCCCATGGCAATCGAGCCGCGCGCGAGGACGGGAACGGCGGATGACGGTAAAGAGCGAACTCACGCGCATCGAGGCGGCCGAACACTCCGATTGGAAGCCACAGGCCAACCCGTGGATGATCGCCGCGTCGGTCATGCTGGCCACCTTCATGGTGGTGCTCGATTCCTCGGTTGCCAACGTCGCGCTGCCGCATATCGCCGGCAATCTCTCGGCCTCGACCGATGAATCGACCTGGGTGTTGACCAGTTATCTGGTCGCGAATGCGATCATGCTGCCTGCCGCTGGCTGGATCGCGCGGCGCATCGGACGCAAGCGCCTGCTGTTGCTTTCTATCCTTCTTTTCACGGCGGCATCGCTGCTCTGCGGCGTGTCGTTGAATATGCCCATGTTGATCGTGGCCCGCGTGCTGCAAGGCATCGGCGGCGGCGGCATGCAGCCGCTTGCGCAGTCCATCCTGCTGGAGAGTTTTCCTCCCCGCCAGCACGGCACGGCGATGGCTGTCTACGGCGTTGGCGTGATTGTGGCGCCGGTCATCGGGCCCACGCTGGGCGGATGGATTACCGATAGTTATTCCTGGCGATGGATCTTCTATATCAATCTGCCCATCGGCATTCTTGCGCTCTTCATGGTCAATCTCTATGTCGAAGATCCGCCCTATCTGCGCAAGGCCTTTCGCGGCGCAATCGACTATCTCGGCTTCGGGTTGATGGCTCTCTGGCTCGGTACTTTGCAACTGGTTCTCGACAAAGGCCAGGAGGCCGATTGGTTCGCCGCGCCGTGGATTTGCTGGACAGCGGCTATCTCAACAATGGCGCTTGTCAGCTTTATCGTTCGTGAGTTGACCGACCGCGAACCGATCGTGCAGTTGCGCATCTTTCGCGACCGCAACTTTGCCGTGGGTACGCTGATTACCTGCATGTACGGCTTCGTTCTCTATGGCGCAACCGCGATGCTGCCCTTGTTTCTGCAGACCATGCTGGGATATTCGGCGCTGCAAAGCGGCATGACTGTAAGCCCGCGAGGCGTTGGCGCAATGGCCTCCATGATCATGGTAGGCATTCTGGTGCGTTACATCGATGGACGCGTGCTGATGGCCTTCGGCTTTGCGCTGCTTGGCGCATCCACATGGATGCTGGGCAACATCAGCCTTGAAATCGGCATGGTCTCGGTGGTTGCGCCCAACGTGTTCAACGGCTTTGCCATGGGCTTCATCTTTGTTCCGCTGACTACGATGACGCTGAGCCGCCTGCGCAAGCAGGATATTGGCAATGCGGCCGGTATTTATAACTTGGCCCGCAACGTCGGAGGCTCCATCGGCATTGCCAGCGTCATGGCCATGCTGGTGCGCGGTTCGCAGACACACCAAAATTATCTCGCGGCGAATGCGGGAGCGGGAAATCCCGTCTCGGGCTTATTGGTGCGCGGCCTGCAAGCCAGATTATTTTCGCAGGGCTCAGACATGGTCAGCGCACAGCACAAGGCTCTGGGCGCGCTCTACCGCAGCGTGGAGCAGCAATCGTTGCTGCTGGCCTACGCCGATAACTTTCGCTTGATTGCCATTCTTGCATTCGCCTGCATTCCTCTGCTGCTGCTGTTTCGCCGCTTGATGAAGCACGACTAAGTGAATCATTGCCATGGATTAGTTAATTTATTAAATAACACTCATCATTAGATTTCTATCATTCAACCTATCTATGCTGAAGAAATCACGACGCTTGCCGAAAACTCTTACAGCGGCTCCTCCTCTGCCGTGCGCGCCGCCTCTTGCAACGAGTCGCGCCAGCCGGAGGCCGACCGGTGAAGAAAGTTTGAATTTGCGATGGGAGGCTTCGATGCTGCAATCTGATAGACGCAGGGATGAGACAGTCGCTCCATCGTGGGCTCATCTTCGCCTTCCGCCATTTCCTCAGGTAGCTCTTCGCATTCTTCAACTAGCCAACAATGAAAATGTGCAGTTGCACCAACTCAGTGAATTAATCTCTTCGGACCCTGCATTTGCCAGCGAAGTTCTCACCATTGCAAATTCGCTTCTCTATGCGCCGCGCTTTCCCGCCAGCAGCGTCCTGCAGGCGATTGCCGTGCTGGGCGCGAACAATCTGCAAGGCCTGTGCCTGACCGTCGGGGTGCGCGGATACATGGGCAAGGCGCTTAATCAGCCGGCGATGAAGGCCATCTGGCGGCATAATCTGGCCACCGCGCTGATTGCCGACGAGCTGGCTTCGGTTGGATTCATGGACCGCGACATCGCCTATACTTCAGGCGTAATGCACGACATCGGACGGCTCGCTTTGGCCGTCATCCGGCCCAGGGAGTACAGCATTCCGCTGGGCGTTCACAGCGGCACGCCGCAGAGCTTTCTTGAAGTCGAGCGCAAGCTTTTTGGCTGGGATCATTGCGAGGCCGGACGGCAACTGATTGTGGATTGGAAGCTGCCCACAGAGTTTGAAGGCATCGTCGCGGATCATCACTCACCGCGAAAAAAAGATAGCTCCTGGGGCATGGCCGATTTGATCAATGTGAGTTGCCGCATGGCCGATACTGCCGGATTTCAGGCCTTTCCAGGCTGCGAGGTCACGCCTTATTCTGAGTTGCTGGATGAAGTCCCGATACGCGAGCGCTCTCTGTTCCATTCCTCGATCGAGCCGCTGGCTTTTGGAATCGCAAAGAAGATCAATGCCGTCGAATCGGTCTGATGCCGGGCTAAAAAAGCAAGTACAAATAATCGCTTCGACAATGTGGCAAAAAGTGTCGGCGCGGGGCTTCAGTCGGGCCGCAAAAGCCGCGCAATTTGCGTTGGGATGCACTGGCTGCGGAAAAACTCATCGCGAGGCGATTCTCGAAGGCTTTGTAACCAGGGCACGACTTTAGTCGGGCCAATAAAGCCCATCATATCAACGTAGGGCTTTAGCCCCTGCTACGCTCAATCGTGATTGCAACTTCCGAATAGCCCTTTTTCCGCAGCCTGTGTAGCCGCGTCCTGATACAAAACTGGGCTCGAAGTAAATTCTCGCAATCTGTAAAGGTGTGTCCGTTCAAAATGCCGGCTTGATTCGAGATTCATGAACTGTTCACTGACCACTGTCCACTGGACTTTACCGGCTGCCCACCATATAGACGACCAAATCCTGCTCGGGCCAGGCAAAGATCTGCTCGTAGTGGCGTCCTTCCAGGTACTCTTCCAGAGCCGCTTCCGTGTGCAGGTCAACGCCTCCGCGGCCGGTGACGCGCGCCACCAATAAATGCTGCTCATCGGGTACGCCGCTGCTTTCGTAGTTCAAGACCTGGCGATTGCGATAGAAAGCGAGGCCGAACTCGACGTCGCGGCGGACGCGAAAGACGGCAACGGTCTCATCGGCGGGAGCGAGCGTGGCCAGCCGGTCGGCCAGTGGACGCGCGGAGTAGGAGCGGTCCAGCAATTGAATGACGCGCTTGGTTTGCGAAATCGCGGGAAGGCCGAGAAACGGACCCACGCCGAGAATAAAGAGAACCAGAACTGCCAGGATTCCAGTGGTGGCCAGCCGCAAACGGGCTACGCCAAAGCCCTTGACGACGACCAGAATCAGCAGTGCCGCGCCGCAGGAAGAGAGCGTTGCCACCAGCAGGGCGCGCGCCGGCGGCATCTGCCGGCCATGCGCCACAAACCAGGGCAGCAGCAGCGTGGCCATGGTCATTACGCCGCAGAGCACGGCATGGCCGATGAGCACCCAGCGGCTCAATCCCAACTGACGGCGGCGGAAGAGATAGTCGCCGGTGAGGATGGTGATGGGCGGAATGGAGGGCAGGATGTAGCCGGGCAGCTTGGATTGCGAGAAGGAGAAAAAGAGGATGGGGATCACCGCCCAGAGAACCAGGAACTCCGGAAATGCGTCGCCGGGGCGGTTGGCGCAGGGGACGCAAGCAGAGGAGCCGCGGGCGCGCCACTCGCAAACCGAGGTCTGGATGCCGTCGATCAGCGCGCGAATGGCGATCACGGTCCAGGGCATGACGGCCAGCAGCGCCACAGGCAGGTAATACCAGAAGGGCTCATGGTGGTGATACAGATCGGAGCTGAACCTGCCCAGATTGTGTTCCAGGAAAAAGACGCGGAAAAAGTCTGGATTCTGGTGCTGCACGGCAATAAACCAGGGCAGCACTATGGCGAAATAGAGCAGCGCGCCGGGCCACCAGAAGGAGCGGCGCAGCACCGACCACTCGCGGCGCAAAGCGGCAAAGGCGGTCACAATCACAATGGCGAGAAATGGCGCAACAGGGCCTTTGGCCAGGGTGGCGACGCCGGTGAAAAAGTAGATGTCGAAGAGCCAGAATTTGGAATCGGTCTCATACCAGGCGTACCAGCCGAGCAGTCCAATGGCGAGAGGCGCGGCCATTTGCATGTCCGTGGACGCGCCGCGGGCAAAGCCCATGATGCCGGCGCAGGCCACGGTGATCAGCGCCGCGTCCAGGTGGCCGCCAGGGCGGAAGCGCCGCATGTGCAGGTAGATAAGCGCCACCATAATGAAGGCGAAGCTGGCCGAGGGCAGGCGCGCGGCCCAGTCATGCACGCCGAATTCCTGAAAGACGAACATGGCGCGCCAGTAGTAGAGGGCGGGCTTCTCAAGCCAGGGATGGCCGTAAAGGTAGGGAGTGACGCAGGCGCCCAGCTTGCCCCGCAGCGCCTGCCCCAGGCTGTCTAGATAGCCCTGGCATCCACTCCAGGTGACACAGTCGCCAAGTTTGCCCATCAAGGCCGGAGCCGAGTCGAAGCGGTCGAGCATTTCATGGGCGATCTGCGCGTAGCGGGGCTCGTCGGCGCCGACCAAACCCAGGCCATCGCCGCCGGTAATGGGTGTCTGTCCGTAGAAAAGAAAGAAGAGGGCGAAGCCGAGAAAGACGGAGGTCTCGCATACCACGGCCCAGCACGGCAGCCGATTGCGCCAGCCTTCGGTTGAATCCTGTGCAGACGGTTCTTGAAAAGTTTCCACTTTCAGCGCTTCTCCAACAGGCTCGCTTGCCTCAGAACAATCGGCGACGCCGGTTTCAGTCAGCGTATGGGGGGAACTGACGGATCTCCGGTCTGTCCCGCGCTTTTTTGAAGCGCGGAGATTCTATTGCGAATCGACAGGGACAAGGCTAACAGATTGGGGCGTTGAAGCGGAATATCAATCGGATTTTCCGTCCGCATTCCTGGCCAGCGAGGCTACGGCGGGGCGCAGTTCGGCCAAAACCACAGCCAAGGCGCGTTCAAGCGGACCCTGCATGGTGCATCCGGCGGCGCTTTCATGTCCTCCGCCGCCCAGGCGCTTGGCAATTGCGGCCACATTGATCTGGCCTTTGCTGCGCAGGCTCACCCCAATGCGCTGCTCGGGAAGCTCATGCAGAAAGAAAGCGGCTTCCACGCCCGAGGCGCAGAGCGCAAAGTTCACAATGCCGTCGCAGTCCTCTACGGTGGCGGCGGCGCGCGCAATATCCTGGCGCGTGACCCACATCCAGGCCAGCCGTCCCTCCTGCTTCAGATTGCTCAGCGCCGCGCCCAGCAGCAGCAGCTTGGAAGCTGGAGTGGTGAAATATATTTTCTGGGCAATGAGCAGCGGATCGGCTCCGGCCAGCACCATCTCTTGCGCAAAGCCGAAGGTGGAGGCCTGCGTGGAGCCGTAGCAGAAGCCGCCAGTGTCGGTGAGCACAGTGGTGTATAGGCAGGTGGCCATCTGTGGCGTCACTTTGGCTCCGGCGGCTTTCACCAGACGGTAAACCAGCTCGCCGACACTGGCCACTTTGCGATCGATCCAGTTGAGGTTGCCGTACTCGCGGCCGGTGGCGTGGTGATCGATGTTGACCAGGAGAAATTGCTTGAGGCCGAGCAGGCGGGTACGCTCCAGGCCGTCGCACTCCAGCAGAATCACTGCGTCATAGGGGCCGTAAACCGTCTGCGCGGTGCGAATCTCCTCAGCGCCCGGCAGCTCACGATGGATATTGGGAATTGGGTCGGCGGTAACCAGGTCGGCCTGCTTGCCCAACTGCTTGAGCAGCATCCCCATGGCCAGCATCGAGCCAACCGCATCGCCGTCCGGCCGGGCGTGCGAGCAGACCAGGAATCGCTCACCGCTGCGCAAAAGCTCCAGAATGGCTTCGACAGGGCTGACGGGCGGAGGGCCAATTGCCGCCTCCGGCGCCAGGCGTCTGGGATGAAAGGCAATACTGCGGCTGGCATGATCCATGCGGGCTATTCCACCTTGGCCTTTTCCCCGGCTGGGGGGATTTCCGCGCAAGCTGAAGCGGCGGTAAATTTATGCCGCTTGCGCTGGCGATCCATCAGCTCCTCGATACGCGCCTGAAAGCGGCCGGAGCGGTCGGCCAGAAAGCTGAGTTCAGGCACGTGGCGCACACCCATCCGCTCCTTCAATTCATAGCGGATGTAGCCTTTGGCGGCTTCCAGGCCAGCCACCGTCTCTTCTTCGGCCTTGGCAATATCGCTGACGGCGCTATCGACGGCCACATAGACCCGGGCCGATTTAGCGCCGGGGTTCAAAGCGACCTCGGTTACGTAGCAGAGATTGATGCGCGGGTCCACCAGTTCGCCCTCGATGAGAACGCCAATCTCTTCGCGCAACGTCTCCGCCACCCGGTCCTGATGGTGCTTTCGAGCTCTGTGTTCGGGCATCCTGCCTCCTCGTCCGGGGTAGACCATTCAGCATAGCAGAATGGATGGTGAAGGATGCGGACGGTTTTCTGTGCGACGCGCTTTTTATAATTACTCCCCATTCGTCGCCCGGCTCTGCGATACTGAGTTGTTATGCCAATCGCCGACCTGCAGCAAGCTGCCCAAAAGATTGCCGGATTCCTGGCCACCCTGAACAAGCTGGGTGGCTTGCGCCTCAAGTATCGCATCAGTGCTGGAAACGGGGCTCCTGAAGACGCGCCGGAGGCTGAGGGAGATGCGCCTCAACTCTGCGTCGAGCTGGGCGGGCCGGACGTGCTGCTGGTGACGCAGCACAACGGCGAGCTGCTGCTGGCTCTCGAGACCATTGCCGCGCAGATACTGCGTCTTGACCAGCGCGAGGGCGGCCTGGTCAGCTTTGACGCCGCAAACTTCAAGGCACTGCGCGCCGCGGAACTGCGGTTGACCGCTGAGACTGCGGCGGAGAAGGTCATTCGCTCCGGCATTCCCTACGCCTTTCCGCCGATGAACAGCCGGGAGCGCCGCCTGATGCATATGGCCTTTCGCGGCATTGAAGGCGTAGAGACGGCCAGCAACGGCGAAGGCGCGGACCGCTTTCTTGCCGTCTATCCCGAGGGCAAGACCGATCTGCCCGTCGCCGCGCCTGTCAAGCCGAGAGGCTTTGGGGACCGCGGGCGAAGCTCGGGCGATCGCGGACGAGGATCTGGAGATCGCGGACGCTCGCGGCGGTTTTGATTCGACTGACAAAGAGTGTCAGGATTCCACCCTTGCGATGCGGACGTTGCAAGGATGGTGTACCCAGTTCCGGACAGATTTTGGGTGCCTGCCCATCGTAGATTTTCAACTGCTCCGCACCTCACCCAAATAGTGAAATCGTCAATCGTTGCAATGGGTTTCACTTTGAAGAAGATAACCAATTCAAGGCTGGATTGACTGCCGTTTCTAGATTTATATGCGCCGGCCCTGGTTGCGGCTGAATTCCTTATTTGCTGTCCGGCGGTTTGGCGGCGGGCTTAACTGCTGGCCGCGGCTTCTGGGCCGGGCTAGAGACGCCAAAGGTCAGCAGCATAAAACTGAAGCCTTTGCGCAGTGTGTCGAGCAGGCTCATCGGTCGCTTCCCTTCTGGTTCGATTGCGCGGCCTTGGCTTGTGGCAGCTGCGTCTTGCCTGTTGTCTTCTCTGGCAAGGGAGGCGCCGCGGCCTGCACCGCCGGCTCACCGCGCAGCACTTCCAGCGCGCCCGGAGGCAGCAGCTTATCGGCCCTGGCCAGCAGCAGGCTTACCTGCCACATCTCCGTCTCGCTGAGCACACCCTTGAAGGCCGGCATACCAGTGAGCCGGATGCCGTTGGCTACCTTCCAGTAGGTCTCGCCGGGAGGGTCGTCGGTCACGCCCATCATGGTTTCCGTGCCGTGGTGGTGCATCTCCCATAGCGACGGCGCATCGGGATACATCTGCCCGCCAAATGCCGAGGGCTTGCCGTGGAAGCCATGGCAGACGGCGCATTTTTCACTGTAAATGTGCGCGCCGGCCACCAGATTGTCTTCCGTATCCTGAATGGGCGGGTTTGGGTTCATCTCGCGATGAATGCGCGCGTCGAGCGCGATCCCGGTGAGCAACTGCTCCTGGGGCAGCGGCGGATCGCTGACGGCAACCGGCGGGTGGCCAAAGCGCAGCCAGCCCAGCAGACAGACCGGTGCCAGCACGATTGCCAGCAGAACTCCCAGAATGAAACGTCCCATGGATTGGCCTCCGGTTGGAACCAGGGTTAGGGGTCAGGGATCAGGGGTCAGGGACTAGTATCCCGAGTCTGAAGTTCATTGATTTAAAACGAAGAGCACCCGCGGATCCTTCGACTCCCTACGCTTCGTTACGGTCGCTCAGGATGACAGTTCATTTGTTTTACAAAGATCAGACTAGGACACTAGACTCTAGTCCCTGATCCCTGATCCCTGCATTTAGAACGGTATGTCGTCGTCGGAGATTTCGGCTTGTTGGGCGTAATCGTCCGGAGCGCCAGAGGCTGCCGGGGTACGCTGGTCGAAGCTGGCCGACGACGAGCTGGATGCGGCCGCCTTGCTGTAACCGCCCCCGCCCGAGCCTTCCTCGCGGCTGGTGAGCAGAACCAACTCATTGACCAGGATCTCCGTGCGATAACGCTTCTGCTTGGTCTCTTTGTCTTCCCAACTGCGGGTGGTGAGTTTGCCCTCGATGTAGAGCTTGGAGCCCTTCTTGACGTAGTCGCGGACAATCTCCGCGGTGCGTTTGAAGGCGACCAGATTGTGCCACTCGGTGCGCTCCTGCCAGTTGCCCTGCGCGTCTTTCTGGTTGTCGCTGGTGGCCAGGGTGAGGTTGGCCACCATCGTGCCGCCGGGGGTGGAACGAATCTCGGGGTCTTTGCCCACATTGCCTAAAAGTGTGACCTTGTTTACGCTTCTTGCCATGATGAATACTCCAGTCCTGTTGTTGCACTGCAATCATCGAAAAGCATAACAGACGCTCAGTGTTTACGGGAGAGCCCCCGGTTGCGCAGCCATTTGGCCGCGCCCAGCGCCAGAAGCAGGCCGCCAAAGGGAAGGCACATCAGCGCGACGATCAGCGCAAACCAGCCGGTGTTGGTGCTGGCGCCGGTGGGTGAAAAGCCCCCCAGCAGGGTCTGAAGCAGCAGCGCCGCCAACAGGCCCGCGCCCACCATCCAGCCGCCCCATTGCAGCAGTTGGCGGGTGCCGTCGTTGGGCGAGTTGGAATTGCTTGCGGACATTGCGGTTTCTCGAGGGCGTGCTGGTTGAGGTTTGAGGTTTCCCGCCCATTTCACAAAAGAACGTGAAATGGATGAGGCGCCCAGCTTCGTTTCCTGATCCCTGTTTCCTTAAATCCTAGTTCTTGATTCCTAGTCCCTGATCCCTGATCCCTGATCCCTAATCCCTAGTCCCTCGCCTTACCCTTGCGCCAGGCGCAGCATTGCCCAGGTGATAACGCCGGTAACGGAGACGTAAAGCCAGAGCGGAAAGGTCCAGCGGGCAACCTTGCGGTGCTGCGGAATTCGCCCGCTCAGCGAGAAGAAAAAAGTGACCAGCACCAGCGGCAAAGCTACGACCGCCAAAATGATATGGCTTGTCAAGAGCGGCAGGTAAACCATGCGCAGCGCGGCGTGAACTGGATAGCGGACGTCGCCGTGCAGTGCGTGATGGAGAATGTAGCTGACTAAAAACAATGTGGAAAAGCCGAAGGCCGTCATCATTGCCGCGCGATGGGCTGCGATGCGCCGCGCCCTGATGAAGGTGTAGCCGATCAGCAATGCGATGGCGCTGAGGCCATTGAGCAGCGCATTGAGCGCGGGCAGAAAGGCGTACTGGCTGCTGGCTGCCGCGGCGGGATGGACGTAGATCAGCCAGAAGAGAAAGAGCGTTGCCGCCAGGCTGATGACCAAGATGGCGGCGATGGCCGGGCCGGTCTCTGATGATGGGGCTTGCGTGGTCATGGCTTTGCCTTGGCGCAGAGCATCAGCGTGGTGAAGAGCAGCGGCAGGTAGAGCACGCTGACTTTGAGCAGATCGCGCGCCAGCTTGCGGCTCTCGTCTTCTGTTGGGCCGCGCAGAATGCGCGCAAAGCGAATCGTGTAAGCCAGGTAGAAGAGACCCAGCAGCGTCGCCGTCACGGCGTAACTGAGGCCGGCCACGCCAAGCCGCCACGGTGCCAGACTGACGGGAATCATCACGACGGCAAAGAAGAGCGCCTGCGCTACGGTGGACCAGCCGTCGGGCTGGACGACTGGGAGCATTTTGATTCCGGCGCGGGCATAGTCGTCGCGATAGAGCCAGGCAATCGACATGAAGTGCGGAAACTGCCAGACAAAGAGAATTGCAAACAGCGCCACGCCGGGCCACTCGATGCGTCCGCGCGCCGCCGTCCAGCCCAGCAGCGGGCCCATTGCGCCGGGAAATGCGCCGATGAAGGTCGCCATCGCCGTGACGCGCTTCAGCGGCGTGTAAATGGCAACGTAAGTGAAGGCGGTCAGCAGCGCCAGCGCCACGGTGAGCGGGTTCGTGAAGAACAGCAACCACGATGCGCCCAGCGCCAGCGCCGCCAGGCCAGCCGCCACGCCGACGGGCAGCGATATGCGCCCGGCGGCCATGGGGCGATCCTCGGTGCGCTTCATGCGCGCGTCGATCCTGCGCTCCAAGGCTTCGTTAAGCGCGCCCGCGCCGGCTGAGACCAGTCCGATGCCGAGGAGCGTATCCAGCAGCCCGCGCTGCATGGTGGAGATGCCGGAAGCGATCGAGCCCAGGTAGAAGCCGCCCCATCCGGTGACCAGCACCAAGGCGACGACTTTGACTTTGAAAAGCTCGCGCAGGTCGTGGATCAGGGTTGCGGTTGCGCCGGCCTCAGGCGCGTGAAGATGCGCCCCGCCGTGAGCGGAGTGCTCTTCTGGAACGGCGGCTTGAGTGGCGGAATTCAATGGGACGGCCTCGGCAGCAGAGCCCGGATTCTGTTGCGCCGGGAAGCTGCCTTGATGATAGCAAGCGGGGAAGTGCTCAGCGTTGCTTATTGGTTCAGCCTGTTAATAGTGTCAAGGTATCCCACCCATTCCGCAAAAAACGCTGAATGGATGGGGCACGGAGTGTGAGTATTTTCGGGCCAGATCAATGGTCCGTGCCTTTTTACTGCTTTCCAAACCGAATGGCAGCGCCGATGGTGAAGCCGAGCGAGCTCTGCGTTGTGGAGCCGAAGCCGGTGAGAACATACTCGGGAACCACGCGGGCGACGAAGTTCGGCGTCAGGTTGTATTCGACCGGGAGGCCGGCGGTGGCGATGAAGGTGTTGCCGTCTGGCCACAGGCCGAGCGAGGCGGGCGTGAAGCTGCCGAGATCGCCGGAGAAGTTTCCGTGCACCATTCCCGCAAGGCCGCGAAGAGAGACGGAGTATTTGGGTGCGGCATAGAAGCGGTAGGTTGGTCCCAACAGAGCCGCATACTGGCTGATCGCCGGATTGGTGATCGCGTTGTTTGTCACGTTGGTGGGACTGCCCACATAGGCATTTGTGTAGTAGCCGCGGCCATCCAAGGTCACGCCCAGGCGCTCGTCGAAGTAGCGCGTGAAGCCGACATTCCAGGCGTACTCGTGTGCGCGCTCCAGCGTTGAACCGGGGCTGAAGCGCAGGTAGCCCAAGCCGGCATAGGCCTCATAGGTGTGCGAGTAGGCATCGTGAATGGCGGCGGCGCGACGCTGAGCGCGGCGAGCCCGGATGCGTGCCTGAACGCTCAACGCGCCTTGGTTGGTCGCGGCGGGTGGCGCGGCCTGCGCCTGATCGGGAGCCGCGGTGCTGCTGCTGGAGCTGGAAGATTGCGCCGAAGCGGCAGTTAGGGTGGCCAGGATGAACGCCAGCAGAAAGGCAAAACGGCAAGAGAAAGACATCGGTATCGGGTTTCCTCCACGGGAATACGGAAGCACACCGCCCATGGACGCAGGCAGTGCTCCCCCCATAAGGTATTAAAACACCTTGGGGGGAGGCCTGGTTGGCGCCTCGCTGCGGGTTGGACGCGCGACGGGCGCTTTGGTGGCCGGTTGCTCTACTTGATTGCGCCCAGATCCGTC
Source organism: uncultured Occallatibacter sp. (assembly GCA_964509755.1). GTDB lineage: Bacteria > Acidobacteriota > Terriglobia > Terriglobales > Acidobacteriaceae > Telmatobacter. The sequence continues at coordinate 17,535 of CAZDYU010000065.1, forward strand.
TGCAATTGCGCCTGATCGAAGCCGTCCGGCGAGCCTTTTGCGGTGAGCCAATCCTGACTCAGCAGCGTGTGTGCCTCGTCGCAGTATTTCTTCCAGAAGGCCACGGTCATAGTCTTGGGCTGGCCCCAGGTGATGCAGGTAAAGCCGTTGGCGTCGTACTTGGGCACGTAGACGCAGTGGCCGCCCCAACTGCCTTTCTTGGCCTTGGCGCCGCCTTTGGGAACCACATCCCACACCTCCTGCGTCTGCGCGGTCAGCGGCAGAGAGAGCCCGATATAAACGCCGCCGAAGAGGGCAATCGATTGGCGAATTTCAACCAGATTACTGACCTTGGGGTCGGCAAATGCGAGCAGCTTGTGGCCGGCAAAGTCACCCTTCTGCCAATCGTTCAAAACATCCAGCTCCACGCCGCCGTTGTCGGTGCTGGAGTTGCCGGGAACGTAGCCGTCCCATTGCTCGTAGTAATTTTCAACTGTGGAGTCTGGCACGGTGACCTCACTGCTGGCGTTGGCCGTCCACACTTGCACGGCATGGCCCACGCCGGCGATGGTGCAGTCGCCCAGCTTGTCGTTGAGCATCATGCCCCATTGGGCGATGCCTTTGGTCCAGTCGGCCGCGGCTGGTGGCGGTGGCAGCGCAGGGGTCAGGTAGTCGCCAAAGGCCAGGGTGCGGCTGTCGGTTTTGATGGCCTTGCGGCCCAGTTTCATCTTCGAGTGATCGGTCATGGGGGGAGATCCTTTCCTTTTTTTGGGGGTGTGCCGGCGCGATAAGGATTTGATGCGCACGAGCCGTATGGCGAAACTGTGCCAAATCTGGACACTTTTGTCCAGCAAATCTTTGCCTTGGGCGGCTTTACAGGCTGCGAAAAACTCTACCGGAGGGAGACGGGGATTTTAACCCCCGTGTAAAGCCCATGGAATGAATGCGGCTTTACAGGCTGCGGAAAATCTCAATTGGATGAAGGGTACGGGCTTTAGCCCGTACATAACCACTGCTTTATCAACGCCGGCTTTAGCCGCCGAGGGAATTATCAGCCATTTCTGTCGTTAAACTGGCCCTTTTCCGCAGCCCCTTTAGCCACGGAGGGATGCTTTTCAAGGATTACAACACAAATCCAGGCCTTTTTCCGCAGCCCGTTTAGCCCCTGCAACACTCAATCGCGACTGCAACTCCCAAATCGCCCTTTTTCCACGGCCTGTAAATCCTGCCGCGAAGAGCTCTGCCTGGTGGGCGAAGATAGACAGCAGGCCAGGCCCAATTTGGCCCTGAGCCGCAAAATCCCCAGTCGATTTCGCTCGTAAATGCATACAGTTCTGCGCTACTATCACTGCGTCGATCCGGGAATTCCCCCATTCCTGGCGTCTAAAGAGCGGCCAGGCGGAGCGGCGAAGGAGGGTTATGGCGACTCCCAAGAAATGCGGCAATGCAACCTGTACTTGCCTTGCCCCGGAAAAGAAAAAGTATTGCAGCGACCACTGCGAAGGCATCGGCAACAAGCTGGAGATCATCTGCCTTTGCGGCCACGCCGATTGCGGCGTCACGGTTCTTCAGTCGACCGGCCAGGAATCGGGCGCGCGGACAAATGCGGGCAGCCTGGCGTCCCGCTTCTGGCGGTAGAAGTTGCACGGGAAATGGATGCCGGCGGGGAAATGGGAAACGGCGGGCGGCTCAGCTCTCAGTGACGAGAGCTGGGCCTTCCGCCATCACTCGGCCAGAAACTCGCGAATCAGGCGCGCCACCCGCTCCGGAGCCCCGCGCATGGCGCCGTGGCCTTGGCCCGGCAGCGTCTCGACGCGGACTCTGGGTAGAACTTTGGCTAGCGCCCGCGCGGCGTCCAGCATGGGATGCTCGGGGCTCAGACTGCCAACCAGTAGCAGCGACGGGCAAGAGAGCGCGCTGTAGGACGTCAGGTCCGGGCTCTGCGCATCCATGGCCTCGAGTTCGCGAATCCAGCTTTTAGCCAGCGTGCGCAGGTGCGGCCAGGCCCGCGAGGAGCGAAGAGTAAGAATGGCCGCGGCGGGCATGCGCGGAAATGCGGCCAAACCCAGATCAAGAGCTTTGTCCAAATCTCCCTCGGCAATGGCCTTAACATAGGGCGGCAGGTTCTTACCTGCGATCAGGCCGCCGACGGGAAAGGGCGGCTCATAGAGCACCAGCTTCGGCACTGGGTGGCGCATGGCCGCGCCCAGTGCGCATATGGCTCCATAAGAGTGGGCGACCAAGGCCGGGCGAGCTCCAGAGGATGCTTCGGCGGCGGCAAGCATGGCGGCAATATCCTCGTACTCGCGCTCAATCGAGTAAGGCCCGACGCCTTCACCGCTTTTAGCGCGTCCGCGGCGGTCCATTGCATAGCAGGAAAAGCGGCTCGCCAGCAGTCGGGCCACGGGCATCCAATCCGTGTGGGTGGAGACGCTGCCATGCACAAAGACGACGGCCGGACCGCTGCCCAGGCGGCGAAAGGCGATGCGCGTTCCGTCGGCGGATTGCACCGAGCCATCGGCAACCGCCGCCGGCTCATGCTCCAGAAGTGTCGTGGTCATTGTTCATATCGTAACGCGAATGGCGCGGCGGACAGCGCGGCGCATCTCAGGATGGGGAACGGGAGCGGAACGGCGGCATTCACCCTGGGCCACAGACAGAAGAGTACCGGTGCGGGTTATTGCTTGATGAAGTCGAAGGTGCAGGCCCGGCCTACGATGCCGAGGCCTTCACTCCTGGTTCCTGTGCCTTCAGTTTCCTTGAATTGGGCCTTGATGTCGTAACTGTACGTCTCGCCTTGATGGGCGAAGACGCCGCGGGCGTATTTGCGCGAGGCGACAATGCCATTGGCGGAGAGTTTGGCGGTGCCGTCGTCCTTGATGGGGCCTTCGATGAGCAGGTAGCCGGGCTGATCGGCAGTGCCGTGCTCGCCACGGAAGTTGCCGGCGGTGATCTGGCTGGGAATCTTCCAGGTGTAGCCCTCGGTGCTGCCCTTTGCGGGGCAGGTCAGCGTGGTGAGCCATTTGCCATCGAAACGCTCGGTGGCAAAAGAAACGGCGGGCAGCAGGAGAAAAACACAGATTGAAAAATTACGGAGAGTCTTGCGCATTTCAATTCCTCCGCCGGTGATCGTAGCATGGCGATTCCGAGGCGGTCTATTGGCAGTATTTCATAACTATAAGGAAAAGAGAGGGGTGGCGGTCTAAAAATCCGAGTGGAGGGATTGCGGGCTGGACACAGGCACTTTAGACTAACTTCAAGGGGCCAGCGCGTTCGGACGATTGAATAACGTCAAGGAATCAAGGTGGCCTGTCCTGATGAGATTGCATATCGATTTGGTATTATCGATTCCCGGCAACTCGTGGTTAGACCGAATGAATTGGTAATTATTCGTGGATGTGTGGGGGCTCTGACGCCCACTCGACAGCGTTTGGGGACCAGCGCCGCATTCATGCAATTACCTGTCCATACGGTCTCGGTACTAGAGGCTCTGGCCGCGCGCAGCGGCTGCGATAAGTATCTACACCAGATTCCGGCCCAGTTTGAGGGATAACTATCATGCATACTCAAATGACATCAATTCCCGGTGCTCTGATCCTGGAGCCAACTGTTTATCGCGACGATCGCGGCTTTTTTCTGGAAAGCTTCAATGCGAGCGAGATGCGCAAGATCGGCATTGACGCGAGTTTTGTGCAGGACAACCACTCTCGCTCGACGCGCAATGTGCTGCGCGGCCTGCACTACCAGATGAGTCAACCCCAGGGGAAACTGGTTCGCGTGGTCAATGGCGCGGTCTTCGATGTCGCGGTCGATATGCGGCGCGACTCTCCGGCATTCGGCAAATGGGTAGGGTGTGAGCTATCGGCTGAAAACATGCGGCAGTTCTGGCTCCCCCCAGGACTTGCCCATGGTTTTGTCGTGCTTTCCGATTCAGCCGACTTTCTATACAAAGCAACCGACTACTACGCACCGCAATCGGAGCGAACGCTTCTTTGGAACGACCCGGATGTGGGAATCGAATGGCCGTTCACCGGCGAGGCAATTCTTTCCGCAAAGGATGCCGTTGGCAAACCGCTCAAAGTGGCAGAAGCTTACGAAGGTATGTGGGGGCCTCATGAGGAAAATCGATAATCGCAAGATTCTGATTTTCGGACGCGTTGGACAACTGGGTTGGGAGCTGCGTCATAAACTGGCCTGCCTGGGCTCAATTTCAGTGGCCGAATATCCAGAGGTGGACTTCACCAAGCCCGAATCAATCAGGGCCGCCGTGCGCGCGGTAGAACCGGCGGTGATTGTCAATGCCGCCGCATACACCGCGGTGGACAAGGCCGAGACGGAGCCGGAGCTGGCCGCGGCAATCAATGCAGCGGGACCGGGCGTGCTGGCGGAGGAGGCCAAGAGGCTAGGCAGCCTGCTGGTGCATTATTCGACGGATTATGTATTCGATGGCAGCAAGCAGGGCGCCTGGCTTGAGACAGATACGCCGAATCCGCTCAGTGTCTATGGCAAGACGAAACTTGCCGGAGATCGGGCTATCCAGGCCAGTGGCTGCACCCATCTGATCTTTCGAACGAGTTGGGTGTATGGCGCGCGCGGCGGCAACTTCCTGCTGACGATGCTGCGGCTGGCGCGGGAGCGCTCTGAACTGCGCATTGTGGACGACCAGAAAGGAGCGCCCACCACCAGCGAGTGCATTGCGCTTGCGACCGCCAATGTACTGGCTCAGGTGCTTGCGCCGGGGGCGGCTGGGCTCGAGGGCAGGAGCGGTATCTATAACCTGACAAATGCGGGCGAAACCTCATGGCACGGATTTGCCAAAGCCATTCTGACCAGAGCCTCTGCGAGCCTGGGGATTCCAATTCCCAATCTTGTTCCAATCGCGACCAGCGAGTACCCGCGACCAGCGCAGCGTCCAGCCAACTCCTGTCTTTCAGGCCAGCGTTTGCAGGAGACTTTTGGGGTGAGAATGCCCGATTGGGAGCAGGGACTTTCGCTTGTTTTTGAAACGCTTCTTGAAGGGCTGGAGAGTTCCAAGTCTCCCGCTTTTCAGGTTTGATCTGGCTTGCGGCACTGGTTGGATAGCTCGACAGCCGGAGTCTCTTGCAGCGCGCCAAAGTTATGGAACAGTAATATTTGATTCATTGCTCGCGGTTGCCTGCCGATGAACTTAGGAAATAGGGTTCGCGGGGAGCTGCTGGGCGACCGGAGGCTGGGTGGGGTGTGGGTGTATCCCGCCAGGGCGCTGGCAGAAGCCGAGAATGGATGAGTCTCTCCGGCCTGGCGATCGATAGGGATGAATGCGATATCGGCCATTTCGGGACAGGATCAGGAACGCGGCAGGGCCGCGCGCTATCGGGACCGGCGCGACTATGAGCGCTACGAGGTCAACACTCCCGGAGGCAGCCTCAACTATAAAGGCGTGCGGTTCCCTTGCCTGATTGTCGATATCAGCCTGAGCGGCTGCTGCGTTCGCAGCGAAATTCCATTTCATCCCGGCGCGCTGGCAAATGTGGAACTGGTGCTGCCGATTTACGGAATGTTTTTGCGCATGGTGGGCACGACGCAATGGGTAACGCGCGAGAATCTGATCGGCATTCGTTTTTTACACGGCAGTTCGCGGGCAAAAAACCAATTGGCCGGGCTGCTGACTTGCCTGGTGGACAAGACCGCCGCGGACGCGGTGCGGGCCGCCGTGGTTCATGCGGCCGCGGCCAAGAACTCTGGCCCAGGGCTGGCGCTGGAGATTCCCGAGGCCTTGCTGCTGAGCCTTAACCATCTGGAAACGCCGCCGGTGAAAGAGGTGGAAGCGGAGGCTTCAGAGCCTTTGACGCCCGCTGAAGAACCGGGCCAGGAGAGCGGAAAAAGCGGCGCTGGCATGGGCGAGATGGGCGATTGGCCGGCCACGCTGCAACTGGTGAAGGATGGTTCTCATATGAGCGGCTCGCTTGCCGGCTTGCATCTGGAGGGCTGCAAGATTCGGACCGCGCAACCCTTTGTGGCTGGGATTCACGTTCGCGTGGAGGTCGAGTTTCAGATGTGCGGGCTGCACTTCCGGCTGTTGGGGGTGGTGGACGATGTGAGTGACAAGAACACGCTCGATATACGGTTTGTTGAGATGAGCCGGCGCAAGCAGGAGGAGATTGCGGACGTGATTGCGGAGCTGAAGGCATCGGCCAAGGCGTGACTCTGAACGTGTTGAGCTACTTGCGGAGTTAAGGCAATAGGGGTATTGATTCAAAAAGGGAAAATCCCCGGCGCTCTAAGTTTGCCGCTTTTTTGCGGAGAATTGATTCCCCAGCGCGCACAATAAAAGCAGCGGTACCACGAGGCCCAAATGATCGTCGCCAAAACTTCAGCCCGCGCACTCAGTCTCTCTTCGCCGCACCCTGTTTCCTGTTCCTTGTTTCGTCGATTCTTCGCCAA
>CAZDYU010000066.1:0-23898 GCA_964509755.1 uncultured Occallatibacter sp.
CGGGTGGTGCAATCGCGATTGAGCGTAGCAGGGGCTAAAGCCCAACGTTGATATGGTTGGCTTTATCGGCCCGACTAAAGTCGTGCCCTGGTTACAAAGCCTTCAAGAATTGCCTCCAGAAGAGTTTTTCCGCAGCCTGTAAGGCCCAACGTTGATATGATTGGCTTTATCGGCCCGACTAAAGTCGTGCCCTGGTTACAAAGCCATTGGGAATTGCCTCCAGAAGAGTTTTTCCGCAGCCTGTAAAGCCCGTGTTTAATTTGAACAATTTATGGCACGACTGAAGTCGTGCCCTTTCAAAACCTGTCTTTCACCACTGGCTGGTAGCTGAATTGATAAGTCCATCAGTAACTCCGCACCCACTCCAGGATCGACCGCACGGCAACTCCGCTTGGTCCTTTGGCGATAAAAGGTTTGCTATCTTCCACCCAGGCCATACCGGCGATGTCGAGATGAATCCAGGGCGTGTCTTCGACAAAGACCTTCAGGAATTCGGCAGCCGTGCTTGCGCCGCCCCAGCGTCCGCCGGTATTTTTGATGTCGCCGATGTCGCTCTTGATTTGTTCGGCGTACTCGTCGCCCAAGGGCAGCCGCCAGAATTTTTCGCCCGTGGTCTCAAGCGCGGCATTGAACTTCGCATAGGTCTCATCGTCGTTGGAGAAGATGCCGGCATTGGCATAACCCAAGGCGACGACACATGCGCCGGTAAGCGTGGCGGCGTCGATCAGATGAGTTGCGCCCAGTTGCCGCGCGTAAGTCAACCCGTCGGCCAGCACCATGCGGCCCTCGGCGTCGGTGTTGATCACTTCAATGGTCTTGCCGGGCTTGCCGGCTTCAAATGGCATTGCCGTCTGCACGTCGCCGGGCTTCTGCGCCGTGCCGGAGGGCATATTCTCCGCCGCGCAGACGACAGCGACGACGCGCACCTTCGGCTTGAGCAGCGCGATGGCCCGCATTGCGCCCAGCATTGCCGCGCCGCCGGCCATGTCGTACTTCATCTTCTCCATGTTGTCGCTGGGCTTGATGGAAATGCCGCCGGAGTCAAAGGTGATGCCCTTGCCGACGAGCCCGAGCACCGGCCCATCTTTAACGCCTTTGGGTTCATAGCGCAGCACAATCAGCGCGGGCGGCTCGGCTGAACCTTGCGAGACGCTCCAGAATGCGCCCATCTTCAGGTCGTGCAGCTTGTCGGTGGAGAAGTTGCGGCACTCAATGCCGACCTCTTCTGCCATCTGCATGGCGCGCCGGGCCAGGATGGTAGGCGTGAGCTTGTTGCCTGGCTCGTTGACCAGCGAGCGGGTAAAGTTCTGGCTCTCGCCCAGAATGACGCCCTCGGCCAGGGCAGCCTCAAGCGCGGCCTTGTCCGCTTTTTCTTTGTCGGCAGGCGCGGCCAGCGTGAACGACTCCACGCTCTGATCCTTGCGGTCGCTGCGATAGGTGTCGGGATCAAAGTCGCCCACCAGAGCACCCTCAACGGCGGCGCGGGTGCAGGGGCCCGGCGGGAGCAAGGCCAGATCCTGCTCGGCAAGCGCATGATCCGGCAGCGCGAAGACCAGCTCCCGAATGCCGCGCGGCTTCACAAAACGGACAGCAGTTCCGGCAGCCGTACGCACGGAGTGAACCGTGGCCTTGGCTTTCTTGCCCAGGCCTACGATCAGCAGGCGCTTGGCTGCGAGGCCGGCCGGAGCGTGCAGCAGCACCGTCTCATTGGCGCCAGCCTTGAATTCGCCGCTACCCAGCACGGCCTCAGCGGCAGCCAGCACGGAGAGGTCGGCGGTGAGCAGCACGGGTTGAGGCTTGGCGTCGGGGCCTTTGGCGGTTTGGGCGTCGGCTGCCAGAACGGCCAGCACTTCAGTCTTGATCTCTGAGAGGGGGGAGAGCTTCAGTTCGATCTTCATGGAGACAGTTTACAAGGGAATAGGGACTGGGGAACAGGGAATAGGGACAGGGACAGAGACAATGAATGATAATATGACACGAGCCAAAGAAATGTCATTGAATAGTATTGATGACATAATGAAAGAGAGGGTCATTATGGGAACCGTCTCTGAAAGTGTTCTTCATGGCAAGAGTCGATTGAGTGAGAATGGCCGGATTGTCATTCCTTCGCAGATTCGCGAGGCAATGGGGATCTCCGCGGGAGAGCCAGTGCTCATGGAACTGGAAGACGGCGTATTGCGGATCGAGTCTCACCGGAGGCGGATTCGAAGAATTCAGGAAGAGATTCGGAAGCAAATTCCGATCAAGCCTGGAGAGATGCTGATGTCGGATCAGTTGATCGCCGAGCGGCGGGAAGAGGCGCGCCGCGAGATGGAGGAGACGGACCGGGAGATTGAAGAATTCCGGTTGAGAAATGAGAGGCATCTTGGCTAAGAGCGCCGTCCTTGATTCCTCTTCGGTTCTTGCCGTCCTCTTCGATGAGCCTGGAGGCGAGGCCGTCTCCGATTTGTTTAACGGCGGATTGCTTAGCGCGGTGAATCTGGCGGAGGTTCTCACGAAACTCAAGCAAGGCTGTTGGGAGACAGACTTTGTCTGGGACCGGGTGCTGAATATGGGGATTGAAGTCTGTCCATATGGGGCTGAACAGGCGCGGCTCACAGCGGAATTGATCCACCAGACCAGGCCATTTGGGCTTTCTCTGGGTGATCGCGCCTGCCTTGCGCTGGCGATTCAGCGCAAGGCGACGGTTTACACGACTGATCGCGTCTGGAAGCAGCTTGATTTGGGGATTGAGGTTGTAGCGATCCGGTGACCTCCAGCGCTCACCGCCTCAATGCCCCGGATCGATCTTGCGTTCAATCCATCCCAGCGCCTTGGCCTGCCAGTCAGGATGCCCCGTAGCGTTGATATAACGTTCGAAGGAATGGATACCGGACGTTTTGGCCAACCGCTCGAACTGCATGGCGATGGTGGCCGATGCGAGGATCACGCAACTGCGTTCCATGCCCGCCTTTTTGAACAACCCTTGTCCGTCAACCATGACTGCTTGCGCGTCAGGCTGGATTGCGCCCGGCTTCAAAGTGCGCATATCGATCAGGACGCCAAATGTCTTTGGCGCCCCAATCAGCGCGGCTCTGGCTTCCTCGCGCCAGCGGGTCATTTCATCGAGGGGAATGATACCCCCGAAAGTAAGTTGAAATCCGAATTTTTCTTTGGTGATTTTGTACACAGCGGTCCCCCGAAGTTGAAAACTGAAGCCAACATAGCATTCTGCCGGGGGCAAAACCTCGGGAATCGGAGCGATTCGGAGCGGCGGTTTTCAATTTGGGGCTGAGGAGCGGATATGGGAAGGCCGCTACCGCCCGCCGCGGTGCTTGCTGGCGTTGATGGCGGAGCGGGCCTCGCGGTCGGCCTCGCGGCTGCGCTCTGTCTCGCGCTTGTCCCAGTCCTGCTTGCCTTTGGCCACGGCCAGTTCGCACTTGACCCGTCCGTTGCGGAAGTAAAGCCGGGTGGGGATGAGCGTGTGGCCCTTGATCTGCGTCTTCGATAGTAGCTTGCGAACTTCCTCGCGGTGCAGCAGCAGCTTGCGGGTGCGGGTCTCGTCGTGGTTTGAGATATTTCCGTGGGAGTAGGGACCGATATGAAGATTCAGCAAAAACGCTTCGCCGTTCTGGATGAGCCCGTAGGCGTCGCGCAGGTTGGCCTTGCCTTCGCGGATGGATTTGACTTCAGTGCCGCGCAAACTGACGCCGGCCTCGAACTTTTCCAGCAGGAAATAGTTGTGGCTGGCCATGCGGTTGTGCGCCGCGTCGCGCTGGCCGCTGGCGACAGGATCGCGCGGCTTGGCCTGCTTCTGCGGGCCTGGGCCGGTCTGGGGCACGATCACGTGGCTGGTTTGGCGGGCCATCCAAAGGCCTCCTCGAATCTCAATCCTAGCATTGACGCTGCTTTCAGGCAGCAGACAGCGGAGCTTTGCTAAAATGGAGCAGCGTTGGATGGAAAGTATTACCCATGGGAATTGCAACAGGAATAGCGTCTGGGGCGGCCAAGGCAGCCCGAATGGCCCCGTTGAGCAGCGCGGACCGGCAAAGACGCCTGGGAGTTCGATGAACCGCCGCGTTGATGCACAGACAGCCTGCAAGACCGTCCTTTCGGGAGCAGCATACTGGATAACGTTATTTGCCGTTCTGGCCATTTTCGGCCTCTCCAGCGCTTCGCTGCGCGCCGAATCGGCTGGCTCCTTTTTCAAGCGCGGCCAGGCCGCAGAAGCGCGCGACGATTATGACGCAGCCTTTGACAACTACCAGAAGGCCTATCAGAAGAACGGCAAGGATCTGAGCTACCGCACCGCGCTCTACCGGGTGCGGATCACGGCCTCAGCCGCGCATGTGACCAAGGGCCAAAAGCTGCTGGCCGCGGGCAACGATCAGGAGGCGCTGGCGGAGTTTTTGCACGCCGCGGAGATCGATCCCAGCAATGAGTCCGCGCAGCAGGCCATCGCCAAAGTGCGTAAGAAAAACGGTGAGACGATGCCCGCTCCCGATGCCGCCGTTCCCGAAGCCGCAGCCATGCAGCAGGATGTCGATTCGATGGGCTCGCCGGCCGAACTGCACCCGGTCTCAGACGAACCCGTCACGCTGCACATGACCGAGGATGCCAAGGTGATCTACGGGGCCGTGGCCAAGGCGGCCGGCGTCAATGTTCTCTTCGATCCGGATTTCACATCCAAGCGCATTCAAGTGGATCTGAACAGCGTTTCGCTGCTCGACGCGCTGCGCATTGTAGGCACCATATCCAATACCTTCTGGCGGCCGGTCACCGACAACACGATCTTTGTTGCCGCCAACACCCGCGCCAAGCGCACCGAGATGGATGAGCAGGCAGTCCAGACCTTTTATCTCTCCAACGCCTGGCAGCCCAACGATCTGACCGACGTGCAGACGGCGATCCGCAATGTGCTGACCAACGTCAAAGCCTTCGGCGTCGCCAGCCAGAACGCCATCGTGATTCGCGGCACGCCTGACGAGCTGCTTCTGGCGCAGAAGCTCATCAACGACCTGGACAAGGCGCGGCCCGAGGTGGTTGTGGACATCGCGATTCTCGAAGTCAGCAAGAACTGGGAGAGAACCCTGGGCATTGCCTGGCCCAGCAGCTATAGCATTGCGCTGCAAGCGCCCAGCAGCAGCACATCCACCACCACAACCAGCACCACAAGCACGACGGGCACATCCAGCAGCTCCAGCAGCCCCTCGCTTTACGACATGGCCCACTTGAAGGCCACCGATTTTGCCGTCACCGTCGGCTCTGCCACCGCCAATCTTCTGCTGACCGACTCCAACACCAAGATCCTGCAGAACCCCCGCATCCGCGCTACCGACGCCCAGAAAGCGACCTTCAAAGTCGGCTCCAAGATTCCCATCGCCACCGGTTCTTACCAATCCAGCGCGGCCGTTTCCGCGGTCAGCGGCCTGGTCAACACGCAATTCCAATACACCGATGTGGGCGTGAATGTGGAGATGACTCCGACGGTTCACTTTGACCGCGACGTGACTCTGAAAATCAAAATCGAAGTGACCTCGCAGAGCGGTTCGGTGACCATCAGCGGTGTCACGGAGCCCATCCTCAGCCAGCGCGTCGTAGACCAGGTCATTCGCCTTCGCGAGGGCGAGGCCAGCATCATCGGCGGCATCCAGGACAAACAGGACCAGGCCAGTTGGACCGGCATTCCTGGGCTGAGTTCCATTCCAATTCTCAAGTACCTGTTTGGCTCCAAGGATCACACCATCAGCGACGACGAACTGGTCTTTCTGGTGATTCCGCACGTTGTTCGTTCGCAGTCGATCGACGCGGTCAATTTGCGCAGCGTCGATACGGGCGAAGGTTCGTCGATCGAGATTCGCCGCATTCCCAGCGAAGCTCCGGACTCGAATGCCGCTCCGGCCCCCGGTACCAATCCAAATCCCAATGCGAATCCCAATGCGAATCCGGGACCAAAACCAGCCGTCAATCCGACTCGTCCGCCGCGTCGAGGGGCGAACGCGCAGCCGCCGAACATCGGTACGGTTCCCGGCCAAAGCGCCCTAGCCGCGGCACCGGCGGCGCTTGCGCAGATCAACCAGATGGGGAAGACTGCTGGAGACTCCGCCGCGGCAGCCTTGCTGCCCACGCCGCCGCCCGCGGCTGGAGTTACGCTGACTCTGATTGCGCCGGCTGGTCCTGTGACTACGGGCGCTAACTTCAGTGTGCCAATTTCACTGAATGGAGGCACCGACATTTCGACCGTTCCCTTGCAGATTCACTACGACCCATCCAAACTCTCGCTGATCAACGTCGATAACGGAGGTTTCCTCGGCCAGGATGGGCAGGCGCAGGAACTCTCGCATCGCGAAGATGTCCCAGGGCAGGTTCTGATCAATGCCTCGCGCCACGGTTCGTCTGGCGTAAGCGGAAGCGGCGTTATCTGCATTCTCAGCTTCCAGGCCAAGGCCGCGGGTCAAAGCGATCTCGTTATCGCCCAGCCCAGGGTGACCAACAGCAAGCAGCAACTGGTTCCGGTCCAGGGCACGCGCGCCAGCATTCAGGTGCAATAGACGAATGAATGCCGCCTCGCCAATCCGGAGGATTTCACCAGGGGAGCGGGGCCTCACCCTGGTCGAGCTGATGGTAACCGTAACCATTCTTTCGATCATGGCCATGGCCGTTTTTCCCATTGCCCGTTTCAGCGTGAAGCGCCAGAATGAGCGGATGCTCCGCTACGACCTGTGGATGATGCGCGACGCCATCGACAAGTACAAAGATGCGGCCGACAAAGGCGCATTTCAGACCAAGGTAGACAGCCAGAACTATCCGCCCGATCTGGAGACGCTGGTGACCGGCGTTGACGTGCAGACCAAAAAGGTGAAGTTCCTTCGCCACATTCCGATCGATCCCATGACCGGCACAGCCGATTGGGGATTGCGCTCGATGCAGGACGATCCGAACTCGACTTCTTACGGCGGTCAAAGCGTTTTCGATGTCTATTCCAAGTCCAACGGAACGGCGCTGGACGGAACCAAATATGCGGACTGGTAGGGCAATGATGGGCAGGATTAGCAAACAAGACGCGGGCTTTACGCTTATGGAGCTGATGATCGTCATGATGATCATCGGCATTCTCATGCTGGTGGCGATCCCTCGTTTTACAGCATCCATCAGGCAAGCCCGCGAAGCGGTGCTCAAAGAAGACCTGCACGTGATGCGCGAAGCCATCGACTCCTACACCATGGACAAGCAGAAGGCCCCGCAGTCGCTGGACGATCTGGTGCAGGAGGGCTATCTGAAGGAGATTCCCGTCGATCCCTTCACTTACGCCAAGGACTCATGGGTTACCGAGACCGGCGACGCGCTGCACTCGCTGGATCAGACCGATCCCGGCATCGACGACGTTCACTCCGGTTCGCAGGAGACAGGCTCCGACGAGCGCGCCTACTCCACGTGGTAAGGTAATCGCATACGCGGTTGCAGCCGCAATCGCCGAGGCAAGAATGATTCGTCGCACTCTTTGTTTGCTCGCCCTCTTGATTTGCGCGTTCTCATGTTGCTCTTTGTCGTTCGCGCAAACCACCAGAACCATCACCCTCCGCATGTTGAGCAACAAGACCGGCAAGCTGATCGAGACCTCGCACTTTCTGATTCGCGTCGATCGCGAGCAGACTGTCCACGCCAATTGGGTGACGCAGAATGAGGACGGAACCGGCAAGCTGACCCTGCCCAAAAGCGCCTCTCTGCTTCTGGTTCAAGCCACCTTCGATAGCGCGGAGCTTGTCTATATCAACTGCGATTCAGCTACCGGCAAGGGTGGTCCGCCCGCCGAGCGCTGGTATTCCATCGCGGAGATTCTCTCTACCGGCATTGCGGTTCCCGATAGCTGCCGCAGCGCAAAGCAAGCCGCTAAACTCAAGACCGTCGCCAAGCCCGGAGAGTTGGTCTTCTTTGTCCGCCAGCGTAACTGGGAAGAAGAGTTCAAGGAAGATTACTCCACGCGCTGAGCCCGCATTATCTAACGGTCGCCGCAAACTGCATCGCGGAGGAGATCGTCCCTTGACGGTTGATCCTATCGAATCGTCCGCATACGAATTCACCTCGCAGGTCGAGCGTTTCTACGCCGGCCTGATGCAGGCTGCCGCGCGGATGCCCCAAGTCCCGCTCTTGAGGCTTGGGGATTTAGATGCCCACGCAGAACAAGAGCCCAGCCTGGGCGGCAAACTACTCTACGCCGGCGAACTCGACGCCGAAGCTCGCGCCCTCGCCGTAGCGGCCAACATTGCCGGCGCGGCTTCGCTTGCCGCCACCGCCGATGCAGCCGCGGCCAAGCAGGCCGTTCGCGACGGCGTCGTGGACTTCATGGTTACGTCGCTCGACGAGGCCTCGCGCATCCTGAAAAACGAAATTCGCAAGCGTGAGACAGTCGCCGTCTGCGCAGCCCTCGCGCCGGAGATGTTGGAAGGGCAGATGCAAGAGCGTGGCGTAGCGCCCGATCTAGTGCGGCATACAACTTCGCCTCCCCACCGCGCAGCGCAGGTCGAAGCGTTGGCTGTGCAGCCAGGCCAGTGCATCGTCGCCTGGAGCGTAGCCGCCGCGCCCGCTCTCTGGCTACCCAAACTCGATGCTATCGCTCTAAATTTTGTCGATGCCGAAAGCAGTGCAATCCATCGCTGGCTTCGCCAAGCTCCGCGTTACCTGGGCCGCCTGGCGCAAGGTCTGCGCCTTCTGCGCTGCACGGAAAAGACTGCCGAAATGTTAAGAGCCAAGATTCAGCAGCGCGTAGAGAGCGGCGAGATTCAGGTTCCCGTGGAATTTTTCATCAGCGCCGGCGGAAAACGCGAGAGCTTCAGTTTCTCCCAAAAAACGGGATGACTCGCTAACTTGCTGTCTGGCTTACCGGCTGCCCAGCCGCCTCAATCCGCGCCCAAAGCTCCTTCACTCCGTAGCCCGTCTTGGCTGAAACCGGCAGAATCTCGTCCAGATCCAGGTCCATCTTCAACGCCAGCAGATTGCGCGTGCGCTCATTGCCGCTGAGCCGGTCAACCTTGGTTGCAACAGCCACGTATTCGCGTCCGGCGGCCCGCAGCCACGCCATCAATTGGTGGTCGCTCTCCTGTGCCGGCACATTTGCATCCACCAGGCAGACGCACAGCCGCAGCGTCGAGCGGATCACCAGGTAAGGCTCGATAAATGCCGGCCAGCCCGCTGAAATTGACTTGGAAATCTTCGCGTAGCCGTAGCCCGGCAGGTCGGCAAAGATCAGCTTGCTCCGCTCGCTTGCGTCCAGCAGCGCAAAAAAGTTGATTGCCCGCGTTCGCCCCGGCGTCTGCGAAACCTTGGCCACTTTTACATCCGCAAGCGTATTCAGCAGGCTCGATTTGCCAACATTCGAACGCCCCAGAAAGGCAATCTCCGGCGCCTCCGGTGGAGGAAACTGCTCGGCCGCCATTGCAGAAAGCATGAAATGTGTCGTATATCTCATAGGTTTTAGAATGCAGTTAGCCGGAAAATGGATACCAGCATCAACTTTGAGAATACAGGATCGCGCCACACTCTTTTATTGCGCCACTGGCACGGGCGTCGCAATCTCTTCTTTCGCGGCAGAGTCTCCGGCAGCCGGCCCATGCCAGACGCTTCCGCCATAAGTTGAAATATAAATCTGAGTCGCATCATTAGGATCAATCACCACGCGATGGCCCCATTTGAAGTGATAGCCGCCTATGCGCGTCCAGTGCAGACCACCGTCGATTGAGCGGTACGCCGCGGCATCGAAGCCGCAGATATAAAGCGTGTCCGGTGATTTGCTATCGATCGTCACATCGTAGACATGCTGCGACTGCGTGAAAATCGCCTTCCAACTTCCGCCGCCGTCGGTGGAAAGATAAACACCGCCACCGCTGTCCGCGCTCTCGCGTTCCTGTCCCCATGCGGCAAGATATATCCGCCGATTGTCGCGCGGATCAAGCGCCAATCCGCTCGGCCCGTTCACGCCTACAGGAAGAGTGATCTTCGTCCAATGCTCCGCGCCGTCCACGGATTTATACAGCGCGCCGCTGCCGCTTGTAGCACCATACCCGCCCTGATTGCTGCGCGCCACAATCAGATACAGCGCGCCGTCGCCGCCGCCTGCAATGCGCCAGGCAAAAGGATGAGCCTCTTCAATTCCTTCGTTCTTGAGTCGCCAGTTCTTACCATTATCGGTTGACTTATATACGCCCCTGCCAAATCCGCAAGCATAAAGTGTGCGCTGTGCCACAGAGCTTGCAGGATCGAGCAGTAGATGCGTAACTGCCGTCTCTTCCATGCCAGCATTCGACGCAGTCCACGTCCGCCCGCCATCGCTCGAAACGCCCACGCCGCCTTTGGCCCGCGCCAGGAAATCTCCGCGCCGCCACATCTTCGGCCGGGGCAGGTCGTGTACGCCGCTGAATGCGCCCCACATCAGCCCCTTTACCTCAGGATCGAAGGCCAGCCAATAGGTTGTGTTGCGCCACTTATCCGGAATTCCATTTGTCGCCGTCTCCCATGAGTTACCGCCGTCATAACTCTGAAAGGCTCCAATGTCGGTGTAGTCGATAAATAGATGCTTTGCATCGAAGGGATCGAATTCTACTGAATAACTCGTCGTAACATCCAGCCCGCGCGTCGTCCAGCGGCCATCCGCCGTGCGCGCCGAATTGACCTGCGTCCAATTCTTACCTCCATCCAGAGTTCGATAACTCCGGAATAAGTCGGTGGCGTAACATGTCTCTGGATTTCCCGGCGCAACGCTCAAACTATAAGGCGCGTCGAAAATAATACTTTGATCGATTCCCCAATCGATGCTTTTCGCGCGCTCCTCGATCCATGAGCCCTCCAGATTCGCCGCGCCGTGCGTCGATTCCCTGAAGACAATCTTCCAACTCCGGCCCGCGTCTACAGTCTTGGCAATGCCGTTATATTTATCCTCGGCGTGCTCGCCCAGCTTGAGCCCCCTGAAGCCAACGTACGCAATCCGCCCATCGCCGCCCGCCGCGGCAATCGCTGCAAAGGCTCCAGCTTGCTGACCGAGAGCCGGCGTTCTCTGCTGCCAGTTCACGCCCGCATCTTCAGAGATAAACAGCGCACCGCTCTCAGTGGTCGCATAAAGAAAGGCCACTCCCGGCGCAACCCCAATGCTGGCATGAGTAATCTTCTCGTGCTCGCCAATCGGCTCGGCAATTTTTGCCTTGCCGCGATAGAGGCCCATTGTCCCAACCGCCAGCCGCTCACCGTTCAGATAAGCAAGCAGAAGAATTTGCTCCGAGGGATATTCGTGCTCGTACTTAAAAGAGACGCCGCTGTCCTTCGAGACAAGTAGAGTACTCCCGCCATTGCGCGGATCGGAAAATGCGAGGTGTATAAGATTCGAGTTACTCGGATCAATAACGATTTGACGAATCACTAACCCGGTAACATAACTCGCGTCGTTCGTAGTCAAGCTATATTCGCCGTGGTCGCCGGTCTGATGCTCGACGGTCTTCTTCGCCGGATTGGGAAAGATCATGCTCCAACTTTGCCCGCCGTCGTCGCTGCGCCACAGAGCCGCGCCGCCGGCATAGATGCGCTTCGCATTCCTTGGGTCGAAGGCGAATGTCTCCATGCCCGCGCGCAAGTTAAACATCCGCCAAGACGCTCCGCCATCGCGCGTAATGTAACTCCCGGTCATGTCGCTGTGTTCAATCACAACGTTCGAATCATGTGGACTAATCGCAGGCGCAATCAGCGTACCGCCGCCGCCCGGCCCGATAATCGTCCAGCCATCCAGACGCGCCGCACTCTGCGCGCCCGCCGCACTCGGCAGCAGCAAGCAAAGCACCACACCCGCCAGCGCCGCAACCGATTGCCGCCCCATGCAAGATCTCCTTTGCTGTTAAGTACAGATCAAGCTACCGCAGCACCGCAGCCAGCAATAGCGTCATCGCCAGCCCGGCCACCGAGAGCACCGTCTCCAGCACCGTCCAGGTCGTGAGCGTCTCCTTTAGCTCCATCTTGAAAAACGATTGAATCAGCCAGAAGCCGGGGTCGTTCACGTGCGAGAGAATCAGCGAGCCCGTGCCAGTGGCCAGCACCAGCAGTTCCGGCCGCACGCCTGCGTGGCCTGCCATCGGCGCCAGCACCGCCGAGGTCACCGCCATGGCCACCGTGGCCGAGCCCATCGAGACGCGGACCACCGCGGCCAGCAGCCAGGCCAGCACCAGCGGCGACATCCGCGCGCCCAGCGCCAGCGCCACCGTGGCCTGCGCCGCGCCTGAGTCGCGCAGAATGCCGCTCAGCCCACCAGCCGCGGCCAAAATCATCAGCACCTGCGCAATCGGCTCAAAGGCCTCGCCGGTGAGCTTGCGCAGGCCCTCGGGGCTCGCAACCGTCCCCGTCTGCATGTGCCCGCCCAACGTCACCAGCGCCACCAGCACGGCAATCAGCAAGGCAATATCCGCGCTGCCGACGAAGTGCAGAACAAGGTTGATGGTGCTTGCCGGAGCGGCGATTGGGTCTGCCCAACTGCCTAGAAAGATCAGAGCCACCGGCAGCAAAATAGCCGTCGCCGCGCGGATGGGGCCGGCTGGACTGGAGATTGGATTCTGTACCAGCGCACCTTGGCAGGCAGCGGAAGATCGTGAAACAAGAAGCGAACGATCCGTAAGCGATCCCTCAGGGGCTAAAGAGGCTGGGGAAAAACTCTGGATTTTGGGTGAAACTGGTAGAGATATTTCCTCCGCGGCTAAAGCCGACGCTGATTCTTTTGGCTTTATGCGGGGGTTAAAACCCCCGCCTCCCTCCGGATTGAGATTTTCCGCAGCGTCCTCGGCTGCTGTGGGCGCAAAGAGCGGAATCTCCTCTTCGGCTGCCGTCGGCTCGCCCTTTGCCTTGCGCCGCTCCCAGCGCCGCATCATCAGCCAGCCCAGCCCCGGCCCGGCGAGCGCGGCGGCGGGCAATCCCACCAGCAGGCCAAAGAGAATCGTCCGCCCCAGATCGGCATGATACTGCGTGGCCGCCAGCATCGCCGCCGGATGCGGAGGCAGCGTCCCATGCACAATCGAGAGCCCGGCCAGCAGCGGCATGCCCACCAGGATCGCCGGCCGCCCGCTACGTCGCGCCGCCTCGGCCACAATGGGCATCAGCAGCACCAGGCCCACCTCGAAGAAGACCGGCATTCCCACCACAATGCCCAACGCGAGCAGCGCCCACGGCAGCCCCTTTGGCCCAAAATTCTCAACCAAAAATCTGCCCAGCGCGGTTGCCCCGCCGCTCGTGGCCAGCAGTCGCCCCAGCACCGCGCCCAGCCCCAAAACGATTGCAATATGGCCGAGCAGATTGCCCACCCCGCCGGTAAACGAGAGCGGAACCTGCTTCAGCGGCATCCCGGAAGCCACGCCCAGCGTGAGCGCGGCCACGCACAGCGCCAGCGCCGGATGCAGCCGGACTTTGGCGATCAGCACCAGCAGCAACAGCACCGTCCCAGCGGCGCAGGCCACCAGAAACCCGTCATGAGGAAGCGCAAGGCTCACCGGCAGATTATTCCACATTGGGCCGTCCGCCAGAATCTTCGCGAATCAATTCAAGAGCGACGATTCTGGGAGGCATGCAAAAAGCGCAGGATGTGAACCGAATGATCATCTACGGCATAGATCATGATATAAGGCAGTGGCGCAAGAACCAGCTCCCGCGTGCCGCTCTTGGCACCGATGCGGCCTGTATAGGGAAAGGTCTTGAGCAATTTTGTTGCGTCATAGAGCCGTTGAATTGTGGAGCCGGCAAAGGAGGGGTGGTGAAGCCAGAGGAAATTGGCGATGCCTTCCAGATCGTCCGCGGCGGCCCGCGACCACCGCAGCCGTCTCAAGCCCGCATCATCCGCGCCACGCGGGCATCCATCTCTTCCTCTTCCAGGAATTCGCCCCGTGCAATTTGATCGATTCCCACCTGAACTTGAGCGTCAAACCAGCTCTCATCGGCGAGCAGGCGATCCACGGCCTCTACCGCCAACTCAGAGGCGCTGCGTCCGGTGCGTATCGAAAGATTGGCGAGTCCCGCCGCCTGGCGTTCGGGAAGCTGAAGCT
The DNA here is from genome assembly GCA_964509755.1 of uncultured Occallatibacter sp. GTDB lineage: Bacteria > Acidobacteriota > Terriglobia > Terriglobales > Acidobacteriaceae > Telmatobacter. Next base: position 14,040 of record CAZDYU010000066.1, read on the forward strand.
CCATAAGGGAAGGTTAGGAGGATGTCGTTGCGCTGTCAAGCAGCGGTGCGCGGGAGGAAGACACCAGGTCAGCAGTACATATTCCAGTCAGGATGCAAATCGTTGTAATTTGGAAGTTGCTGAAGCATCTAGGCCATCTCAATCCCGGGATTAGCAATACTCGTGGATCAATTCACATGGTAGAGGTGAATCTTGCTCCCGTGCAGGACGGAGATTTGTTTTCCTAAAGGAGATAAGGCCGCTGACGTGTAGGCAGGTCCGTCGATGCGGGCAAGAATATGCCGAGACTCGACATCAAAGAGCGCGATCCTGCTGTAGCCAAAAACACCATCAAGGTCTTGATCCGTGCAGAAATGGGCTCCGACGCAAGCGGCAAGAAATCGGCGTGGCCCTAAAACTGAAAGTTCTCCAACGCAAATGCTCTCTTTGGGTCTCCATTGCTCTGTAGAAACTGGTCTGCCAGAATTCTCTGAGTTCAGGCTGGTCAGCAGACCGTTATCATCGAAGTACCAAAGTTCAGTGTGGCTCACTTTCCAGGTTGGGTGATGTTCGTGTAGGACCGATTCGGCAATCGGCCAGGAGGATTCCGAATAGGATCTGCCATTGGCGTCAAAAGTCAAATGTGTGGTTCGCTTCTTGAAGCTTTTGGGCGGGGCGCCCGCGATAGAAATCGCAGTTCTCATCATCTGCAGGATAAGAACAGAGAGCGAAATCAGAGCTTGGCGATTGCGATTTCGGGACGAAGATGGCGCAGACAGTCTGTTCCGCCGGACATTTCAATGATTGCTCAGCGTGAAGCTGTAGGTCCATGAGATCGAATTCGCTCCCGTTGCCAACTATCAGAGAACTCGCTGGTCCGGGAACAAACTGAAAAGCGTTGATGTGCTGGATAGAACTAATTTGTGTATCAATATCGAAGACCGCCAGTTTTATTTGGCCGTTTGGAAGGGTTGAGCCGTCGCTAACACAGGCATCCATTCACCTCACGATAACTCATAGACTGAAAACCTGTTAAACATAGAGTTGTCTCTGATGGACATACGTAGTCACGATAGAACCGCTGCGAGCCTTCGTGTCATCCCCAGGGCTCAGAATCATCCCCAGTTGCACCAAGGAGGCACTAGGGTTGCAGATCAGCTTCACAAAAATCCGCCCCGGAATGAAATCCTCCCGATTCGGTCCGCCGCAGCCCCCATTGCCCGCCTGTGTCCCCCACCACACTTTTTCCTTGCGCATCCAGCAACAGCACTGTTCCGGCGGCGCAGGCCAGCAGAAACCAGTCGTGATGGGCGGCAAGGATCACTGGCAGATTATTCCACAATGGCGCCGTCTCCCAGGCGCAACGTAAAGAGATTGCGCCTATCGCCGATAAGGCCAGAGAAGGCTGAGTCCGGAAAGGCAGCGAGCCAAGTGCCATCGTTTCTACAAGGCTGTCGCATTTCTCATTTCATTGATCTGTTGCCTTCTGAACGAAACGGGTGAGTTGGACTCGTTAATTCATTGTAGGAGGCAATCGAATGAGCCGGTCCGTAATCGGCGCCCTGGCGCTTGTCCTGGGAACAATGACCGCAACCGCACAAAGTGGAAGCGATCAGAACTTGCAGATTCATGGCTTTGCCACGCAAAGCGTTCTTAAAGGCGGAGCCAACAATTATCTGGGCATGAATACCAGTTCGGGAACCACCGCCTGGTCCGAAGCCGCGGTCAACGTGCAGGATCAGGTATCGGATAAGCTGCGGGTCGGAGTGCAGTTCCATTACATCCGGTTGGGAGCCTTCGGTGGCGACACCCCCACCGTGGATTGGGCGCTGGGAGACTACACGATCAACCGCTGGCTGGGGCTGCGGGCGGGAAAAGTTAAGATGCGCTGGGGGCTCTATAACGATACGCAGGATTACGATCCCGGATATATGTGGTCGCTGCTGCCGGAAGGCATCTATGGCGTGGACTTTCGAGCTACGGATCTCTCGCAAAATGGGGCGGAGCTCTATGGCAGCATACAGCTTGGGAAGAAGGCTGGCGATCTGGATTACAGCGTCTACTTTGGCTACTACTTTGATGCGACAAATGATGGCATCATGGAAAGCTTGAATGAATCGGGTCTGGTCTTCAACGGCTCGGTGGGCGGCAAGACGCCCGGCTTCGATCTGCGCTGGAAGACGCCTCTGCGGGGACTGAAGGCAGGTGGATCCCTGATGGCATACGACGCCAAGGGCAACCTGACAAACGGCACCTATCTGCAGCCGCTTGCCTACTGGCAGGCCTATTATGCGCAATATGAACATCGCAAGGTCTTTCTGTCGTATCAGTACACCCGGCTGGTTCAAAATCAAATTGTCACGATCACCGGGACTGCACCGGCAACATCCAGCCTGAAGACCCCGTCATGGTTTGCGATGGGCGGATACCATATCAGCGACAAACTGCAAGCTGGCGCCTACTACACAAGTTTTACCGTAGCCTCGGCGGCGGATAAGAACGATCCGGCAAATTACTTCCACGATTGGGTGGCGTCCAGCCGTTACGATATTGATTCTTACTTCTACGCCAAGCTCGAAGGCCATCTGATTCATGGCAATGCGGCCGGGTTTTATGGCTTCAACAACCCGAACGGCCTCAATACCGAGACCAATTTGATCGTCGCCAAAATCGGCTTTATTTTCTAGCGTGACGAAAGGAGATCGCTTCCATGAAAAAGCTTTCACTGATTTGCCTGTCTCTTGCCGTTGCGCTTACGCTGGCGATTCGCGCTCAAGCTCAGGTTCTCATCATTGCCAATCCCGGTGTCAAAGCGGACGCGGTTTCCAAGAGCGAACTGCGCGATGTATTTACGGGCGAAACCAAGAATCTCAAGGAGGGCGGCCGAGTCATGCCCGTTCTGCTGCAAGGCGGAGCCGCACATGAAGCGTTTCTGAACGAATACATTCATATGTCCGAAACCATGATGCAGACCTGCTGGCGCAGACTGGCATTCTCCGGGCAGTCTACGATGCCCAAATCCTTCGCCAGCGAGGCCGAACTCGTCGCATATATAGCGCGCACATCCGGCGCGATTGGCTACGTGAGCAGCGCAACCGCCCATGATGGAGTGAAAACCCTCACGGTAAAGTGACACCTCGTATCGATGGGAATGGATCTTCAATGGGAATGGATCGTCAGGCTCTCCGGCAAAGTGCAGAGCGCGCAGGCACTGGAGAGTGGCTCGGCAAGCGCCCGCATTGGGAAGCATCCCTCCGGAATCGGGATACCGAAGCTCCATTGCCCGCCTGTGCTCCCTCGCACACTTTTTCCTTGCGCATCTCTGCTACCATAAGGATGATTGCGGTTCCTGCCGTCCGACAGGCTGATGGCTTGCTCTCAAGTGCCCGTGCACGGAGACGGACAGAACTAAAGTAGCTCCAAACCAGCTTCCAAACCCAAAGGAGAATCCTCTTATGTCTCTAGTCTCCACGCGTCAGCTTCTCGACGAGGCCGCCAAAGGCGGTTATGGCGTCGGCGCCTTCAATGTCAACGATATGGAACAGATCCAGGCCATCATGGAGGCCGCCAAGGAAACCCAGTCGCCGGTCATCATCCAGGCCAGCCGGGGCGCGCGCCAGTTTGCGCAGGACAACTACCTCTATCACCTGATCCTGGCCGCCAACGAACTCTATCCGCAGATTCCCATCGCCATGCACCTGGACCACGGCAACAGCTACGATACCTGCGTCAGCGCCATCAAGCTGGGCTTTACCTCGGTCATGATGGACGGCTCGCTCAAAGAGGACGGCAAGACGCCGGCCACCTTTGAAGAGAATGTCGAGGTCACCCGCAAGGTGGTCGATTATGCGCACGAGCGCGGCATCGCGGTCGAAGGCGAGATTGGCGTTCTGGGCGGCATTGAAGACGGCCACGGCGCGGGCGGCAGCGGCCTGGAGCACGTCACCGACCCCGATCAGGCAGTCGAGTTTGCCGAACTGACCGGCGTCGATTCGCTGGCCATCGCCATCGGCACCAGCCACGGGGCCTACAAATTTACGAAGAAGCCCGATGGCTCGGTGCTCAAGATGGACCTGCTCATCAAGATTCACCAGCGCCTGCCCAACACCCATCTGGTCATGCACGGCTCCAGCTCGGTGCCCAAGGATTTGCAGGACATCATCAACCAGTACGGCGGCAAGCTGAAGGAAACCTGGGGCGTGCCGGTTGAAGAGATTCAGCTCGGCATCAAGAACGGCGTCCGCAAGATCAACGTGGACACGGACAACCGGTTGGCCATCACCGGCGCGATTCGCAAGGTTTTTGCGGAAACGCCGGAGAAGTTCGATCCGCGCGACTACATGAAGCCCGCCCGCGCCGCCATGCAGAAGGTGGTTGCGCAGCGCATGACGCAGTTCGGCCAGGCCGGTCACGCCGGCGACTACACCGCCATCTCGATTGCGGACATGGCCAAGGCTTACGCCAACGGCACGCTTGTGACCAAGCCGCTGGTCGCGGCCAGGTAACTTCCAGCAGATTCAATGCACCAAGCCAAAGGGCCGCTCCCCGCAAGGGAGCGGCCCTTTGGCCGTTAAAAACGACAAAATATCAATCCCATAACTCATTCAATGTTTCCCAATAATTACGAAACGATTCCATCTTTTTCCTCACTAGTGATACGGAGCCGGAGTTTGCAGGGCGCTTTCCCTTCATCGGGCCCAAAATACTCCCCCCTCATTCTCTGCTCCAAAGAAGACACCACACGGTGAAGGAGGATTTATGCAATTGAAGATCAAATTCGCGGGTGTGCAGGCACATGAGCATACCCCGGACGTCGCACTCTACTCGCTCGACATCCGCGGCCAGGCAAAGAAGATTGCCGCCCTGAAGGATGGAGAGCTCAACCTGAAAGCCGATCTGGCCAAAGCCGGATCGCTGATCGCGCTCGGCCCCGACGTCGCCGACCCATCCACGCTCGATCCCAAGCTGCTGGTGACTTACAAAGCCGCCGCGCAATTGCCGCTGTGGGAGAAGACTCCGGTGGTTGAGATTGCCGCGCAGTTCTGGCGTCCCTGGCTGCCGATTCGTATTTGCCTGGCCGGCACGGTCAGCAAATGCTTTCCCTGGATCTTCGACAAAATCTCGCTTTTGCGCTCGATTGCGCTGGGCAACTCTCCCGCTATTCATCCCATTGAACGCTGCGTGCCCATCTGCAACGGCGTGGTTGAAGTCTGGGAATCCACCTGTTGCTGCTTCCCCTTTCTTCTTGAAGACGTACCGGTGCTGATCTCCAAAATTCAGGAAGTTCTGGCGGAGAATCCGCTGATGTTTCCCCCCCCGCCACGCCAGGAAGCTTCGGCAAGCCGCACACTGAAAGCCAGCGTTGACAAGGCCATCGCAGCCGGCAAAGCCGACCTGCGCTACCTGCCGAATACGCAACTGAGCCAGGATTTGCAAGTCCTCCAATCCAGTTCTGCCGCCGACGCAGTAACTTACTTCCAGAATCATCCCTATCTGTGGCCAATCTGGTGCCACTGCTCGACGGCAAAGCTTGCCGAGACGCCGCTGAATCCCGACGGCTCCTTCCAATACTGCTATAACCAGTACCTTTACTTTTGGCCATTTTGCTGGCGCAGCTTCTTCTACAAGGTCAAGCAGTTTGTGGGCGGATCGTGGGTTTACATCTACGACGGCTCGGCGGCGCATCAGTATTTTTCAGCCGACGAAACCGCCAATCTCTCCACATTGCTGGGCAATGCCTGCGGTGGCGTACAGCCGCCTCCGGGCACGGATTTCGTAATTCTGCAGCAGATCGGCTCAACCCTCAGCTACGCGCTGCACAGCAACTGGGACGTGGATACGGCAACCAATACCGATCTTACCCAGACCGGCCCTTACAGCGTTCAGACGCCTCCATCCAACGGCGGATTGGTGAACGACAACAACGCGCCCTGGTGCAAGACGCTTGCATTCATGCTGTACTTTGATCCGGGCATGGAAGCGCTGGGCGCCAAGTACTACCGGATGAGCATCGCGCCCGCCGATTTGAATGGAAATCCCGTCGGCGCCATGCAGCCCCTTCAGACTGCAATCGCATGGTTGAAGTATGTGGAGGTTATCGTCGGCGGCAATCTGGAGATCGCGGTTCTGCCCCAGACTCTGGGACCAAATACCGTGGGTTCCGTGAACGGACTCTTCCAGATTCCGTACAATGCCGATGCCGATTGGCTCTCCGGCCAGGCGCATCAGTTCTACGACACGACTACGCTCAACCCGGCGGCCAGCGGCGTTCCCGGTCCCGGCAACGGGCGCTTCCTGCTGGCGGTCGAAATCTTCGACAGCTTCGGCAATCGTCTGGTTCCACCGGGCGTCACTCCCGGCGCCGGCGATGCGGCGGCAAGCTTCCAGTACCTGCGCATGACAGCGCCGCCTGGCCCCAACAGCACGGCAAATGTTCCCTACGCCGCGTTGACTCATCTCTTCTGGGCGGACAATCGCCGCGTTCATGGCGAGATCGACAACTTCTCGCTCAATGGAGTGATCAGCAACGCGCAATGCCAGTTCCTCAGCGGTGCGGCGGCCGACAGCTTCCAGGTCGGATTCCGTGCCTACCACGCTGTTCTTGGGGACGACGGTCCTTCGCCGTCTTTCCCTCCCACGCCCAACCCGTTGCCTCCAACCACGTTTATGGAGTCTTATAACCTGACTTGGGAGCGCGGCTTGAATGGCCCCAGCGGAACCTTCGATTCAGGCGGGGATACCGACGTCGCCTCTCCGCTCATTCCGGCTCCGCCTCAACCGGCGCAAGAAACGCCGGCGGCCAACGGGATATTGTCCAACCTGCTTGGACCGCCTCCCACGCCGCCGCCCACAGCGTGCAGCTTCGCTATCGATTTGTATGTCACCAGCAAGCACACCGATGGCAGTTCGCACTTTGACGACCTGGACTATGAGGTGCTGGCGGCTGTTGCGCTGAGCATCGTTTAACCAAAGACTGAGCGCCGCTCCATCCGACCTTGCGTGAGGGCGGATGGAGCGGACGCCTGAGTCTCTAAATCCTTCACTGAATCTTTCGATTGTTGCGCTGAACCGCACAACCAAAATTGGCAGGCGATGAACTTCTACTTTCTCATCCTAGGCATTCTCGGCGTCTGGCGCATCACCCACCTGCTCAACCAGGAGGCCGGCCCCGGCGAGATCATCGCCCGGTTTCGCCGCTGGCAGGGAACAAATTTCATCGGCCAACTGCAGGATTGTTTTTACTGCCTGAGCGTTTGGGTGGCCGCGCCCTTCGCCTATGTCATCGGCAAATTCTGGCTGGAGCGCATCCTGCTCTGGCCCGCGTTCTCTGGCGCAGCCATTCTATTGGAAAGGCTGACCGCCGAACGCCAACCGCCCATTCACGGCCACTACATTGAAGAACCGGAGGATCAACATGTGCTGCGGTAGAAAGATGAATCAGTCGGCGGTTTCGCCAAGGGCCCCGCGCATCCCCCCGCCGATCCAGGTCCAGCCTATATCCATGATGCCGTCGCCTCTGCCCTATCGCGCCGTGCAGCCGCAATTTGAATACACCGGCAAGACGGCCTTGACCGTCGTCAGCCCGCTCACCGGCAAGAGCTATCGCTTCGCGCAGCCAGGAGCGCAGATTGCCGTCGACGATCGGGACCGGCAGTGGATCGCATTCGTTCCGAACCTGAAGCGCTGCGGCTGACACAAAATGCCGCCACAGCAAGAAAGGCCCCCTCGGACAGAGAGAGCCTTTCCGCGTTTTAGCGCGGCGCACCGGAGGCGGTGAAAGCAGTTGACCCTACTTGGGCGGGGCCGGCGTGAACCCTTCGCGTCGCTGCGCGGGTTCCGGTTTTGGCTTCGGCTTGGGCGCCTTCTTAACTTCTTTTCTGCCTTTGTCTTTGCTTCCCATGTTTGCAAGTGTGCCACAAAAGGGGTGCTTGAGGAAAGTGCCAACAGAAAGAATCCCGCCGCTCCCATGGTGCTTTCAAGCAGTTCCGGCTCAGAGAAATTCCGGGGACTGCCACTGACGGCGCCCCGGTAAGGAAGGTCTTCCGCCGGAAGAATCCAGGATCGAAAGCGCTATCAGCCCGCAATTGTTGCATCAACGTCAATCGATGGCGGCTGTGAGACCTTCTTTCGAGTTGCGAAAAGATACCAAAGCAGCCAGGCCGGCGCTGTCCACATGTAGAACGGGGAGGTGACCTGGACGCCTGTGAGCACCTCGATCAACGCAACTCCGGCAATCAACCCAAAGGGAAGGAGAGAGCGTCCCGCCGCATCGGTCCGATAGACCGCAGCCAGAATGGCTGGAAGCACGATGGCTTCGTCGGTGAACCAGGCGTGGGGCGAACACGCCTCGGAAACCAGCAGCAAGAGCAATCCCTCTTCCATCCAATCCCAGCTTGCGCGACGCGTCCAGAAGTACCAGAGCGCCCAAATGCAGGCGGCGGCAAGCGGAAGAAACTGTAGCCAGAGAGCGTTGCGATCGATCATCAGACGCAAGCCCATGCTGAATGTGGGCACAAAATCCTGCTGAACTTCCGCGGTGCTTTTCATCATCCGCGCGTATTGCGGCCACGCGTGGCGATCCACGCAGAAAGAAAGAGCAGTGCTGGCGAGCAGCGCAACGCAGGTTCCTGACAGCAGGCGGTACGCCTTCCGGTTCACCCCCCATGCCAGCAGGACAAGACCGAAGGGTACGAACAGGTGCGGCTTGATGGCGCAGAGCAGCAGCGCGGCCCCGGCAAGAAAAGGACTGGATTGGTGGAAGTGAAGAAAGAGTACGACTCCCAAAAGTATAAAAATGCCAAGTTGGCCGGCGATCAGGCAGGCAAGCACCGGAGCAAAGAGATAGCCCAGCAGGTGCAGCCGGCCGGCCGGGCGTCCATAAAGCATCCACAGCATTCGATTCGATGCCATCAGGCAGGCGATGAGAGCCAGCAGCCAGAGAGCGCCGCCGGTTCTGGCGGAAAGATAACCGAGCGGCAGTACCAGAAAAAAAGCCGTCGGAAGATTGAGCATGAGATTCGGGCGGTTTCCCTCCAGGCCAGCGGGGCGCTCAAGGCGCAGAATGGCCGTTGGATCGTAGGGATTCTCTCCGTGAGCCAGTTGCTGCCCGGCGGCCCAATAGGCGATGAAATCCCGCTTCCCGCCGCTGTCGGAACTCATGGCAAAGACCAGGATGGCCACCGAAGAAGCCAGCAAACAGGCGACTGAAATAACAGACAAAGCATTTTGTTTCAACGAGTCAAACCGCCCTGAAATCGTGTTTTTTCCGCGTCTCCCCGCAGGTAAGCGCGCTTCTTCTTCGACCGGACACAAGACCAACACGCTTTTATTCGTGTCCAAACTATACACGAATCGATGACGATCCTCGAATCGGACGGAGGAACCGGGACTTCAGAAGGGATTGTCCGGCGGAATCCCACGGTTTATACGGCAATTCATTGACTATGGGGCGCAATTCGGGTATTCTGAAATCCTTGCGCGGTGTTGCGCCTGGGGTCTGTGTGTGTCGGGCTCCCATCGAAGTGGATGGGATGAGTCAGCCCACCTGGACCCGGCTGGCTGGTTGCCCTCGGATTGAACTGAATTGAAGAGGATGGCCTCTTCAACCTCCGGTGGGAACTTCTGGCGCAGGCTGCCGGCAGTTGGAAGCGAGCTTTCTCACGCCTCCGGCACTGCCAGAGCCCTTCTTGGGGCCAGCTCCCGCGCGATCCTCACCCGAACAGATTTGTTTGGCAGTGGGTGGAAGAGGCCTGTGCGCTTGACTGGCGCGGGCAGGAGCGCATTGCGCTGGTTTTTTGTTGGGCAATTTTTTTGAAGGCGTTTAGAGGGCAGGAGAGAGATGGGCACCTTTGTTCCGAGCGGCAAGGATATTGACCGCAAG
>CAZDYU010000067.1:0-13389 GCA_964509755.1 uncultured Occallatibacter sp.
GCCGCGGCCAGCGGCTGCGCGCCGCCCATCACCGTGCCCACCACCACCTGGTTCATCGCCTGCTTGACGCGCATTGCAAAGCTTTCCATCATCGCGGCCAGCAGCGGCGGACTATTGTCCTCCACTGCCAGGCCTGTTCCATTCGATCCGTTAGATAAAGTGTAGCCGCCCGGCCCCTTCGAGAGTCTCAACTCATGAATGTCGCGCGAGAGCGTGGCCTGCGTCACGGCAAAGCCTCGCCGGCGCAGCTTGCGGCGCAACTCGTCCTGGTTGGTCACCAGGTGGCTGGCCACCAGCTCTCGAATCGCATTGTGCCGCAGAGTCTTCATCCACCATTCCGTAGCTAGGCACGCCGTTAGACTGCCGTATCCGTATAAATATACATCATCGTGCATAAGTATGCAATTCCAGTGGCGCGGAATCCGCAAAATCGCGACTCCGGGCGGCAAGGAACAATCAACTGCCATGGAACCGGAATCGGTATCCCCCAGAAACCACGGCACTCAAGTTGACGCGACCGCGCGGAACGGCAACCCTCCACGAAACCCGATGCAATACAGTCATTTTGATTCCGCTCCAGCACCCGCGATCGGCTGGCTCTCGATGATGGCATGACGCCTTTTCATCTTGAGAAAGGGCGTCTCGAAATAGCGATAGGAGATCGCCGCCATCAGAATCGTCAATCCCAGGCATAGGCAAAGATTCAGCAAGTAAATAGGCCCCTTGAACGCGTTGAGAGCCGGATCGTTGAGAGCCGCAACGCTCCGGATGATCAAGTGATTCATCAGACCAATCGCAAACAGGTGATAGACATAGAGGCCATACGAGATACGTCCGAGATAGATCGCCCAATTTGGCAGCAGCGCGGCTCTCACGCCCAGGAACGCAACGATCAGCAGAACGCAGCCCAGCGCAACCAGCGCCCATCCGGCGATAAGCGGCCAACTGCCGGGATTGCGCCCACCCGCGGCGCCGAAAAAGGCGTGCAGTCCGTAGCAGGAGTAGAACCAGCAGAGGAAGCAGCAGGCAAGCAGCAATAATCGTTGCCATGCTGACAGCCTGGGCAGCCGTCCGTGTAAGACCAGGCATAACAGGATGCCGCCTGCAAAACACTCGAACTGAACAAAGGTGTTGCACCAGACACTGTAATGGGGGGCACTCACCCTGCCTAAGTAAAAAAGACAGAGATTGGCGATGAGAATGATAGCCAGGCAAAAGCCATAGAGCCATTTGCGATTCAGGTATTTAATCATCCACGGAGCAAACAGGTAGAATTGCTCCTCGATAGAAACGCTCCAGAGCACTGTCATGGGATTGTGCAATCCGCCGTAGAAGACGCAATACCAGGCGCCGAGGAAGACGGCATACCAGCCCATGTGGATCACCGCGGCAGGATCCTCGCCGGGCAGAAAGGCAACCAGGGCCCCGAGGATAATGCCAAGGTAATAGAGCGGCCAGATGCGCAGGATGCGGCGAAGATAGAATTGCTTGACCGCCACGTTGCCAGCGGAGTCGCGCTCGCGCAGCAGCAGCTCGCAGATCAGGAAGGCGCTGAGGGTGAAGAAAAGGTTGAGGCCGAATCCGCAGGCATCGCCTATTGCATCAAAGACCGGACCGAAGCCCTTCAGCAGATGGGCTACGCGGGGATCGTGCGTCGAGGGCAGAGAATGAACAAGAAACACCAGAAAAAATGCAAGGAAGCGTACTACATCCAATTCCGGGCGATAGTACCGGCCTGGATTACGATTCGGCGCCTGCATGGAATTGGCGATCCTTTCATCTGCTTCCCAAGTGAATAATGATGCAGTAGTTCCGCTGGAACAGATCAATCCTATCATGAGCCTGGCTGAATCGGGTTGGGGATGGATCGGGATACAGGCCTGGAATACGATCGTTTGGATTGGTCCGAAATCATGACATGGAGCAACTGGAATACTGGGTCAGCGAGTTTATCTCTTCTCGAATGTGCCTCCGCGCTGTTACACTCTGTTAACAATCGCGGCAGGCTCCCCCCTCTCGCGACGGCTCAACCCAAAATGACTCAGATGACTCCGCTCACCACGATCAACGACCTGTTCTGTCGCGTCTCCACCGCAGCCAACCCCCGCGCTATCCTCTGGCAGGACGAGTTCGGCCACTGGCAGCCCATCTCCTCCAACCAGATATATCAGCGCGTCCGCGCCTTTGCGCAGGCCTTGCTCGGCTGGGGCGCGCACAAGGGCGACCGCATTGCCCTGATTGCGGAAAACCGCTGGGAGTGGGCCGTCGCCGACTTCGCCACCCTCGCCATAGGCGCCGTCGATGTGCCCATCTACCCCACCCTCACCGGCGAGCAGATTGCCGTGCTGGTGGCCGACGCCGGCTGCCGCATCGCCATCGTCTCCACCCGCCAGCAATTCGACAAGCTCAACGCCGTCCGCGCCCAGACTCAAATCGAGCGGATCGTAATGATGGACCCAGCCGCCCCCGACGGGGCCATCGCCTTCAGTGAGCTATTGGCCGGCGCAGACGCTCGCGGCTCACAGCGCGACCCGGTCTTCGACGCGCTCACGCGTTCGGTCGAGCCCAAAGATCTGGCCACGCTCATCTACACCTCTGGAACCACCGGCGAGCCCAAAGGCGTCATGCTGGCGCATGGCAACATCGCCCCCAACCAAAACGTTGCGGCAGCCGATTTCGGCTTCACTTCCGCCGACGCCTGCATCTCCTTCCTGCCTCTCTCGCACATCACCGCCCGCGCCCTCGATTACGTCATGTTCACCGCCGGCGCGCAGGTGGCCTATTGCTCCAAATTCGACAAGCTGCCCGAGGCCATGCGCGAGATTCGTCCCACCGTCTTCGTCGGCGTGCCGCGCGTCTTTGAAAAAATTCGCCAGGAGGTCGAACGCCGCGCCGCGCTCTCTCCGGTCAAGAGGCGTCTGCTGGCCTGGGCGCTTGGTTTGGGCGCGCGCCATGCCGCCACGGTCTACGATGGCCGCAAACCCTCCTCGCCCCTCTGGAAGCTTGCCGACAAGCTGGTCTTTTCCAAGGTTCAGGAAGCCTTCGGCGGGCGCGTCCGGATTTTTGTTGCGGGCGGCGCTCCGCTGGGCATCGATACCGCCACCTGGTTTGCCTCGGCCGGCATCGCTCTCTGGGAAGGCTACGGATTGACTGAGACCTCGCCGGTCATCGCCCTCAACACGCCGCGCACCCATCGCATGGGCGCTGCCGGAATGCCTCTTTCCAACATCGAGCTGAAGCTGGCTGAAGACGGCGAACTGCTCGTCCGCGGGCCCTCCGTCTTCTCCGGCTACTGGCACAAGCCGGAGGCCAATGCCGAGTGCTTCGATCCCGATGGCTGGTTCCGCACCGGCGACATCGCGCACCTTGACGCCGACGGCTTCCTCTTCATCACCGACCGAAAGAAGGAGCTGCTCAAGACCTCGGGCGGCAAGATGGTCGCGCCGCAGCCCATTGAAAACAAGCTCAAGAACAATGCCTTGATCGCGCAGGCCGCGCTCGTCGGCGATCGCCACAAGTTCATCTCGGCTCTCATCTCGCCGAACTTTGTTGCGTTGGAAGATTGGGCCCGCCATCACGGGATCCAGGCCAATACGCGCGCCGAATTGGTCGCCGACAGTCGCGTCGTCGCGCTCTACGCCGAGATTGTGCGCGAGGTCAACGCCAGCCTGGCCAACTTTGAAAGCCTCAAGCGCTTCCGCGTCGTGGCCGATGAGTGGACTCAGGAGACCGGCGAACTGACGCCTTCCATGAAGCTCAAACGCCGCGTCATTACAAGCCAATACGAGGCCCTGATCGTTTCACTTTACGAGGACGAAGCAACCTCGCGCGGCGAATAGGATAGCTCAGTCCGCGCCCCAGGCCTTTGCGGAAGAGCGCGCGATTCTCCCACATGCGGTGCAGGCCGGCAAAGAACGGCGCGCCCCCCGCGCCCACTGCCAGCAGCGCGCCAAACAGGATGATCGCGTCGATATTGAGACGCCCCGCGTCCGACCAGTACGCATCCGGCTCCAGATCCAGCCAGATGGAAAACTCATCCAGCGTCAGCGCCGCGCCCACCCCAAAGCCCACCGACATCAGGCGGCTGAAAAAAATCGAAAGCGGCGAGTGCGACCGTCCCAGATCCAGCAGCCAGCCGTAGCCCACCAGCAGCAGAATCAGAATCCCCCACACCAGGTGGTGAATGTGCGTCCCGTGGATCACCACCCACTGAAAATGCCCCTCGTGATTCACGATCCGGTGCACCAGAATGCGCACGCCAACAAAGGTGAACAAGAACGAAACCGACGCCAGAAACATCCGCCGCCGCGGGCGATCGGGGATGGTGGCGCGCACCAGGTAGCCCAGCCGCGTCAATTGCAGCAGAACCAGCAGCAAGGCAACCACCAGGCCGGCAAATGCCAGCAGTAAAAGCGCTCCTCTTCCGGGCATATCCCCTATTGAAGCACCTCGCGCCGCCTTCCTGCCAATCAGACCAATGCCGAAGAGCGGTAGTTGGCGTGGCATTGAGACGGATGATTAGATTTTGTAAGAGGGCACGACTTCACAGACTGCGGAAAAACTTGATGCGGAGGGAGACGGGGGTTTTAACCCCCGTAAAAATCCGGTGGAATGAGTGAGGCTTTAGCCGCGGAGGGATGTTTTTCGGGATTTTCGACTCTCGAATAGCCCATCTCCGCTCCGTCACGTTCGTAAGCTCCTGAGCCTCGCGTTCCAATTCGTCGTCGTGTGCGACTGTCACTTTCATTGACGCCACCAGTTTGTCAGCCTTATCTCTGTCTTGTGATAGTTCTGGTTTTCCCGGTAAAGCTTTTCAGGAAAATAGTTTTTGACAACGATTCCGGCTTCGAGCAAACTGAGATCAGATGGGTAAGGCGCGAAGGTCGTGCAACCTCCGGGGTTGTGAACATTACCAGTTCAGCAATACTCGGATCAGAATTGCCAAGGCCAAAAGGAATCGCCAATCGAGCACGACCCTTATGGCCACTTGGAGCCACGACGGCTCTTTCTTGGGCACTCTGCCCTCACCTCCTCACATCGGTCGGTCCTTAGGCCGCTCCACGGCCCCAGGATCTCACCGATCCTGTAACCGCTGCACCTGTGAAGAGGAAGACTACCCGCCTATTCTAGCCCAAAATGTAATAGCGAGTCGGCCGTGCAATTCAACGGATAATCCTTGCGGATTATTTCCAGCATCCTGCTACTCTGAACTTCGATAGCCCCTTGCGGAAGGCCAGAATCGGGAGGCGGTTAGCTCGTATCCCCACCCCCCCTGCCTGTGGAGGCCGCTTTTTACTCCGTAAACTTCCAGTAACTAGCACAATATAAACTGTTTGCATTTTTAACCTGTTGACCAATTAGTAACAAAAAAAACCGTCTTTCGCCCTTTTTTGCCCCGAAAAACGTCTCTTTTTGCCAAAATCGGCCATTTTTCGCCGTTTTCTGATGCCTCTGTGCCAGCGGTTCAAGACCTGAAATCCTGCCGCTCGTGACCGCGCTCACGATTCTTCTTTACAGCCGTGGAGTAAACTGGTTAAGGCGTCGAGACCAGCACTTTCTCGCTCTCGCCGCACATTCCAGGGAAATCTTCCCGGCCCGGCCAATCCAACCATTTTCCGGCGGCCGCGCAAAAAATTGATCAGGAGATTCTACGATGCGAGTTGCTTTGTTGACCGGCGGCGGCGATTGCCCCGGATTGAATGCGGTAATCTACGCGGCTGTCCGCAAGGGCATCAACCACTATGGCGATGAGTTTATCGGCTTCCTCAACGGATGGAAGGGCGTGCTGGAGAACGACTTCATCCCGCTGACGCTGGAGGCCGTTGACGGCATTCAGCTCAAGGGCGGAACCATCCTGCACTCCTCCCGCACCAACGTGAAGAAGATTCCCGGCGGCATCGACAAGGTCCAGGAAGTTCTCAAGACCAACAAGATCGACGCGCTGATCGCCCTCGGCGGAGATGACACTCAGTCCGTCACGCTCTTCCTCAGCGAGCACGGCGTGCCCAGCGTCGGCGTGCCCAAGACCATCGACAACGACATCAACGGCACTGACACCACCTTCGGCTTTGACACCGCCGTCTCCATCGCCACCGAGGCCGTCGATCGCATCCGCACCACCGCCGACTCGCACAACCGCGTCATCGTCATCGAAGTCATGGGCCGCGATGCCGGATGGATCGCCTATGCCGCAGGCGTTGCCGGCGGCGCCGATGTGACTCTGGTCCCTGAAAAAGAGATCGACATCGACCATGTCTGCAAACTGCTCAAGCACAACTACGACAGCGGCAAGCACTACGGCATCGTCGTGGTTGCCGAAGGCGCCAAGCTTCCCAACGTCGGCCAGGTGCTGGGCGACACCAAGACCGACTCCTTCGGTCACGCGCGCCTCTCCGGCATCGGCGAAGCTCTCTCCAAGGTGATCGAAGAGAAGACCGGCTTTGAGACCCGCTCGGTCAACCTCGGCCACACCCAGCGTGGCGGCGTTCCCACGGCCTTTGACCGCCTGCTCGGCCAGCGCTACGGCCTGCACGCCATCGACATGGTTCACGACAAGAAGTGGGGCCGCATCGCCGTCCTCAAGGGTCTGGACATTACCGACATCACGATCAAGGAAGCCATCGCGACAAACCGGCGTTTGGACCAGCGCTTCTTCGACGTGATCACGGACCTCGAAGCCAAGGTCTAATCGCTTAACCTAGCGTGTCCCACCCTCGCCGCGTCTTTAGTTTTTGAGGGTGGGAACCGCCTTTCCGCCAAAGTGCGATCCTACCCTCACTCCGCGGCATGCAAGGGTGGGATTCAGATTCCCCTGTCATAGCCTTGCTCCAGGCCGGCAGCAGCCCCGCCAGACGCCGTTTTGCTCCCCGCCCTGTCTCTCTGTATCTCAGGCTTTTCCATTCCACTCCACATCACAGAGAAAGGGCAGCCAATTACTGGCTGCCCTTGGTCTCCCAGGAGGAGGGGTCTTGCGCGCCGGATGAACTTCCCATCCAGCGTTAAATACAGTTCATACCGAACAACCGATCAATGCGCCGCCGGATGTGCCGCTGTGTGTCCCGCTGCCGGCTTGTGCGCCGGAGCCGCTACCTTCTTCTTCAGTTGGATGTCGCCATCTCTCAGCACGATCTGCGCCGACGCGAGCGCGGTAGCTGTGGCCGGAACCTGAGTAAAGGTGTCATAGGTTCCATCCAGCTCGTCCTGTCCCTTGGTGTGGTCCCCAAATACGGCGCCAGCCACGGGAATATCCTTGTCGGCCAGAGGCTTCTTCAGATTGACGATGAAATCGGCCGTCTTGGCATCCTTGGCATCCTGGGTAACGGCAACCTTGATCACCGAAGCCGTGGCCTCAATCACAATTCCCGGAACCGGCGTAAGCTGGTCCTTCAGCACTGCCCACAGCTTGTCGGTGTCTTCCTTGGCTCCGTTGGCCAGGATGAACTCCGAATCGACCAGCGCCATCTTGCTCAGGTCGGGAGTCTCGACGATCGCCTTGTGAGCCAGTTCGGCTGGCGTCGGCGCGGCGGAAAGCGTAAAGGTTCCCGGCGGGAAGAGCGTGGCGGCGGCCAATGTCTTCACCCCGTCCAGGCCATCCAGATTGCCGTGATATTTCTGGTAGTAGAACTTCATCTTGGCTTCAATCTGGGGCTTGATCGGCGTGGCAAAGTTCCATGCGCGGGCATAGAACCAGACCGCTTGCACCAGATGATCCGGAGCATCCGACTTGGTGTAGGCTTCGGCCAGTTGCAGCGTATCCCACAATCCGGGCGACGGCCAGGTCGTCGTCTGTTCCGGCGGATAAAGCATCAACTCGGTGCGATACTCGGAGATTCCGCCCTTGAAGTCCTTCTTCGAGACGATGTCATCAAGCGCGATGGCCGAGTGAAATACCGGATAGATTCCGCCGGTCAGCTTCTTCCAGTCGTCATCCTTGGTATCGGCGGGTTTGGAAGCAACCAGGCCCTTCTGAGCAAGCACCGCGGTGTCGTCGCAGGTCTGGGTATCGACGGGATTGGACTTGGCGCACTGGCTCTTCTTGATCAGCACTGAATAGTAGATGGCGCCCAGGTTCGCCGGGTCCACCTGAAGCAGGCGGCTGGCCGCGCTGAGCGTGTTATTGACGTCGCGCAGCCCCTGATAGAGGTCGATCAGCGATGACAGAACCGACTTCTTCACCACGGTCTGCGGATAAGTGGTTAGGAAGCTCTCAAGGGCCGCGGCCTGGGCCTTGGGGTCGGTGACTGCGTTGGCCGCTGTATAGGCGTTGAACTCGGCAGGATCCTTGATGGTGATGGTGGAATCCTGGGCTCGCAGGCTGGGCACATAGACGAGGCTGATGCTCGCCATTGCCATGATTGATGCTAAGACAAACTTCTTCATTCAAAGCTCCTGGGAATTGCGGAAATCGAGATCAATATTCAAGCACTCGCGCGCGGAAAGTGCAACCACTTTTTCCAACAGACGAATGCTGGGTGTCGGATAAATGGTACCACGGCATTCAATGCGGTGTTGGAAGGATTATAGAAAGCCTTGCCTCCTCTGACAAGAGAACTTACGTGCGAATGAGAAAAATTTAGGGAACAGGCATCAGGAAACAGGAATCAGAAGCCTTAATAACAGGATTTGACCCCTGTCGATGGCGAAAAAACCTTGCCTGTCCCCTCTTCACTCTTCCCCAGTTTGGTTGCTCCCACAGCCGCATGATTGATTAGACTCCAATGAAAGCTAAACTGTTCCCAGTTCCCTGCTCCCTGCCCTTTTCACTGCAACAGCCGCACCAGTTCCACCTGCTCCGCTAAAAAGGCATCATGCCCATGCGCGCTGGTCATCTCCCGGTAATCGGCCTCTACGCCGGCCGCGCGGATTGTATAAGCAAAATCGCGCACCGTCTGCGGCGGAAAAAGCCAATCCGAACTGATGCCCACAAAGCTCAACCGCGCGCGAATCCCGCCAAATGCCTCCTCCGGAGAAGCTCCGCGCAGCGGATCCCAAATATCCATGGTGCGCAGAATCGCCAGGTAGGAGTTGGCGTCAAATCGCTCGATGAACCGCTCCCCCTGGTGGTCCAGATAGCCGGCTATGTCAAAGCGCCCGCCAAGCAGCCCGCAGGCCTCGCCGTCGGCCGCCCAGGGATCCTCTCCGCTGCGGTTCGGCTTGCGCCCAAAGCGCTCGTCGAAGAGCTCCGCCGACTTGTAACTGAGCATGGCAATCTGCCGCGCAAAGCCCAACCCGCGCCGTGGAGGCCGCTGAGGCAGGTAGTTGCCGCCCATCCACTCCGGATCGTGCTGAATCGCCTGGCGCTGCAAGTGATTCAGAGCAAGCCCCATCGCGCAAAGCGGCGCAACCCCGATCACCACCGCGCGTCCCACGCGCTTGGGGTCGTGAATCGCCCAATCCAGCGCCTGCATCCCGCCAATCGACCCGCCCAGTACCAGCCGCAGCCGCCTCACGCCCAGCGAGTCCAGCAGCTTGGCCTGCGCGCGCACATTGTCGCGGATGGAAACCAGCGGGAAATCCCGCCCATAGATTGCGCCCGTATCCGGGTTTACCGAGCCCGGCCCCGTCGAGCCGTAGCAGGAGCCCAGCAAGTTGATGCAGATGACAAAATCCTGTTCCAGAGAGAGCACCGCGCCGGGCGCAAAGATCTCCGGCCACCACTCGCCCACCAGCGCCGAACCGGTCAGCGCGTGACAGACCAGCACCGCGTTATCCCTGCGCGCGTTCAGCCGCCCGTAAACCGCATAATGCAGCGTAACGCCGGTCAGCACGCGCCCGCACTCTAACTTCAGGGGCTCGTCCAGCACAAAGTCGCCTTCATAGGTGGGCGACAGAAAGGTCTTCGCGGGAGGCGAGCTTCCAGTCCCGGCTCGGGTTTCACTCATGATTCCTATTGTGCTACACGCACCGCGCTCTTGGCTCCTCATGCCGCGCTCTGCCCATTGGCAATCAGGATCGCCTGGTCCAGATCGGCCAGAATATCGCGAATATCCTCGATGCCCACGCTCAGCCGCACCAGCTCCGGCGTCACGCCCGTATCGGCCTGCTCGGCGTCTGAAAGCTGCGCGTGCGTGGTAGAAGCCGGATGAATCACCAGCGATTTTGCGTCGCCGATATTGGCCAGCAGCGAGAACAGCTTCAAGGAATCGATCAGCTTCTTGCCAGCATCGAAGCCGCCCTTGATTCCAAAGGTCACCAGCCCGCCCTTGCCGTCCGGCAGATACTTTTTCGCCCGCTCGAAGTACTGGCTCGATTCAAGGCCGGGATAATTCACCCACTCCACGCCGGGATGCTTTTCCAGATGCTTGGCCACCGCCAGCGCATTCTGGCTGTGCCGCTCCAGCCGCAGGTGCAGCGTCTCAACCCCTTGCAAGATCAGAAACGCATTGAAGGGCGAGAGCGCCGCGCCGGTATCGCGCAGCCCTTGGACGCGCGCTTTCAGGATGAAGGCCAGCGGCCCAAACGCCTCTGTGTAAACCAGGCCGTGATAGGAGGGATCAGGCTCGGTGAACTCCTTGAATCGTCCCGATGCCGCCCAATCGAACTTGCCCGCGTCCACAATCACGCCGCCGATCGACGTGCCATGCCCGCCCAGAAACTTCGTCGCCGAGTTGACCACAATATCCGCGCCCCACTCGATCGGCCGCACCAGCGCCGCCGAGGCCGAAGTATTGTCGATCACCAGCGGCAGTCCATGCGCGTGCGCAATCGAGGCCAGCTTCTCAATATCCACCACGTCCAGCTTGGGGTTGCCCAGCGTCTCGGTATAAATCGCGCGGGTCTTCTCGTTAATCGCCGCGGTAATCCCGTCAAAGTCGTCCGCGTCCACAAACTTCACCTTGATGCCCAGCTTGGGCAGCGTGTAGTGGAAGAGATTGTACGTCCCGCCGTACAACGAAGTCGTCGAGATGATCTCTTCGCCCGCCGAGGCCAGTGTCGTCGCCACCAGCGTCTCCGCCGCCTGACCCGAGGCCACGGCCAAGGCAGCCACGCCGCCCTCCAGAGCCGCCACGCGCTTCTCCAGCACGTCGGTCGTCGGATTCATGATGCGCGTATAGATGTTGCCAAACTCCTTGAGCCCAAAAAGCCGCCCGGCATGGTCTGCATCCTGGAAGACGTAGGAGGTGGTTTGGTAGATCGGCACCGCGCGCGATCCGGTGGTCGGGTCGGGCACTTGACCGGCATGAACGGCAAGAGTGGCAAGGTGCTGCTTGGCTTCGGACATCGTTTTCTCCTTTTGGGTTCTGACTTTTCAATCATTTTCACTACTGTTTGGTCATTCAACAAAACTGTCATCCTGAGCGGAGCACAGCGAGTGGAAGGATCTGCGGTTCGGGCTTTTTCCACAAACAAAACGGCCCGCGTCCTCATCGGACCGGGCCGTCAGCTTCAAGATCGGTTGCGCTCAGCGCATTTGCCTCTCAAGAGACCCACGGACAGGTCCGCACTCCATGCACATACACATACACATGGCCGCAACTCCGTGATTCCTTGAGTTCAACATTACAAGCAGTATCCACGGAAGCCGGGGCAGTTGTCAAATTAAATCAAAGGTCGATTCCATGACTTTTTACTCACCCGCCTTCCAAATAAACGCCCCCGCCTGCGGCAGCCCGATATGCGCCAGCACGCGATAGACAAACTGCCGCGCCATCTCGGTCGAGTCCTGCGGCTTGTTATAGAAGGCCGGAATGCACGGGAAGATCACCGCTCCGGCCTCGGCGGCCAGCGTCATGTTGCGCAGATGAATCCGATTGAAGGGCGTCTCCCGCACGCAGAGCAGCAGCGGCCGCCGCTCCTTGAGCGTAACGTCGGCCGCGCGGGCAATCAGCGAATTCGCGAGTCCGTGGGCAATCGCCGCCAGTGTCCCCATCGAGCAAGGCAGCACAATCATGCCATTCGACGGATAACTCCCCGAAGCAATCGCCGCGCCAATATCCGCGTCCGAGTGCTGCACGGTTTTTGCGGGCGGTGCGCCCAGCAGTTTTTCGAGCAGATCATTGCGGCCACTAACTCCTAGCTCCTCAGCCATCACCCGCAGCGAGTTCTCCGATGCGACAAAATGAACCCCGTCCACGCGCTCATCCGCCTCCAGCGCGCGCAGCATCTCGCGCCCAAAGATCGCGCCCGATGCGCCGGTGATTGCGAGAGTAAGGTTGAATCGGTCCATAACGGCTTAGCGCACCCTATGCGATAGCCAAAAAATATATCCAAACCAGAATGGCGTATTGGTTAGCAGACACGAGAGCCACAGCCCAAACCAGAAATGTTTCCTTGCGCGCGATCTGGCAAGGACTTCATCTGTTTTTCTTCCTGCGAGTTCCACAATCCAACCCGACGTGTAACAGACATTTGCCATGAAGCCATAGAAAAAAATAATAAGGCCAGTTTCCAATTCCGGGGCATCACCGACGGAAGATACCTTTTGAGCGAAAAAATCCATAGCAAAAATAGCGGCAATTCCAATTACTAACAGGATGGCGTTGTGGAGCAGCCGTCGAAGCTCCCACCAGCGAATAATCTCCCAACTTGACATTAATGTCCTCCCAAACTCGATGTTCGGTACACCAGATTCTGTCCTTAAAGCTGGGATCAAAGCGCAACCGCGCCGTAGGCGCAATGGTTATTAGCCCCGCGTTTCAACGCGGGGTTGGCTGCCCCACCCCCAGAGGCCGGAGTCCCGTAGGGACGGCCCAAAACGCGGTTGGCCGCACCGCGGGTGCCTCACCCAAACACATACCGTTCATCGTATACGATTCCACAATTGCGTAACAGCGCAGCAAATTCCTGCTCAAAATCGCGTTTGCGATGATGCTCTTCCTGGTTCTGAATGTACTCTTTTACCACCTCAAACTGCGAGGGACTGACGCTGAAGGCTCCGTAACCCTCCTGCCAGGAAAAGTCATCTCCCATCCACCGGGAAGAGCTTCCTTTCAGCTTCTGCACGGCGTGGGCAAGAGAACAAGGCGCCGGCAGGTCAAACAACAGATGAACGTGATTGGCCGTTCCGCCCGCAGCGACAAGCGACAAGCCCTCGCCGCGCGCAATGCCGCCCAGGTAGGCATAGAGTTCTACGGTGCGGGCGGCTGGAATCAGCGAACGGCGCTCTTTGGTGCTGAAGACACAATGAATGAAATTGGCCACGTATGTGTGGGGCATAATACACCGTCCCGACGGGACTCCGGGTGAATGATTGGTTGATCCATTCCCACCGTTGAAACGGTGGGCTAATAACCATTGCGCCTACGGCGCGGGTTCTCCGGCAGAGCGCGCAGCATCTCGCGCCCAAAGACTGCGCCCGACGCACCGGTGATTGCGAGTGTGAGGTTCATGGATGAACACCGTCCCGACGGGACTCCGGGTGAATGATTGGTTGATCCATTCCCACCGTTG
>CAZDYU010000067.1:13489-23836 GCA_964509755.1 uncultured Occallatibacter sp.
AAACGGTGGGCTAATAACCATTGCGCCTACGGCGCGGACCTCTACCAGCGGGCGAAGAATCTCTACTCGCCCAAAACCCTCTTGAAGATTGCATCCACATTGCCTAATTGGCGCGTGTAGTCGAAGGTGCGGGCCAGCTTTTCCGGAGTAAGCAGCGCCGTGATCTCCGGATCGGCAGCAACCTCATTCCGAAATACAAGCTCTTCTTTCCAGGAGCGCATGGCATGAGACTGAACGAGCCGGTATGCGTCTTCGCGCATCATGCCGGCCTCGGCCAGATCCAGCAGCAGTTGCCCGCTGAAGATCAACCCGCCGGTGGACTCAAGATTCTTCTTCATCCGCGCCGGATAGACCAGGAGGCGGTCAATTAAATCGGTTGACTTCGCCAACAGATAATCCACCAGAATCGTCGAGTCGGGAAAGATCACGCGCTCGACCGATGAATGAGAAATATCCCGCTCATGCCACAGAGCGATATTCTCAAAGGCCGCCTGCGCATTGCCGCGCAGCACGCGCGCCAGGCCGCTGATTTGTTCGCTGGTAATCGGATTCTTCTTATGCGGCATGGCGGAGGAGCCCTTCTGCTTCTCGCTAAAAAACTCCTGTGCCTCGCGCACTTCAGTCCGTTGCAGGTGGCGCACTTCGACGGCAATTTTATCCAGCGTACTGCCCACAATCGCCAGCGTGGAAATGTACGCCGCATGGCGGTCGCGCTGAATCACCTGCGTCGCCACCGGTGCCGGCTTCAGCCCCAGCCGCGCGCAAATCCGCTCCTCGTGCTCCGGCTTCAAATGGCCAAAGGTTCCCACCGCGCCTGATAATTTGCCAACGCGCAAATCTTCCGTCGCCGCATCGAATCGGGTAAGGTTCCGCTCCATCTCCGCGTACCAGTTCAGCAGCTTCAGCCCAAAGGTCGTCGGCTCGGCGTGAATGCCGTGGGTGCGGCCAATCGTCGGCGTGTGCTTGAACTCGATGGCGCGCCGCTTCAGCACGTCCAGAAAATTCAGCAGCCCGGCGCGGATCAGCACCGAGGCTTCCTTGATTTGCAGCGCCTGCGCCGTATCCACAATGTCGTTCGAGGTCAGCCCGTAATGCAGCCAGCGAGACTCCGCGTCCAGCCCTTGCGCCTTCAGCGTCTCTGCCACGGCAGTCGTGAAGGCGATCACGTCGTGTTTCACCTCGGCCTCGATCTCCTGAATGCGCGCGACGCTGAAGCTGGCCTTGGTGGCGATGGCCTCGGCGGCCGCGGTGGGAATCACCCCATCTGCGGCCAGCACGGTGCTTGCCGCCGACTCCACCTCAAGCCAGCAGCGGTACTTCTTCTCTTCGGTCCAAATGCGGCCCATCGCCGCGCGGGTATAGCGTTCAATCAACGGAGACTCCTTGCCAGAGCCGCTTTCCGCGCCCCTGCCCCAACTCTCGATTGTACGAGGCCAGGGCCGTCATTCCCGCGGAATCCCCAGCCGCTCATGCAACTCATCCACCAGCAGCCCGCGCCCTGGCTTGTAGGGCTGGAACCACTCGCCATTAATGACCAACTGCGGTACCGCCCGCTTGCCCACGCGGCGCACCACCTCAGCCGCGGCCTCGCGATCACGATCGATGTCAACCTCGGTGAACTCGATCCCGTGCGATTTGAGAAACTGCCGCGCCGCCCGGCAATCCCCGCACCAGGAAACCCCATACATATGCACCGTCATGGGATCATTCTACCCGGCTATCCGCCGCCGTTTTCAAATACTACGTCCGCCTTCATCCAGATACAGCCAAAGCTGAAGACCGGTGTTAGAATCCCCGCAGCGTCTCTCTCGCTGTTCGGGCGGCCTGACTGTCTGCAAGCGCAAGCTTTCCCGAGCCCATGGACTCTCCCTCGGAGGGTCGGGGGGAACGATGTCATCGCTAGAGAAACCGCAACCTGACCAGCCCGCAGTTGGCGCGCCTCATCCCCTTGAGCAGTCCGCAACACTCGGCGGGATGCCATCTCCCCAGAAAATGCCGGACAAAGCCTTGCAACCGACCGGTCAAGACTTGCGCCAAACCGGCCAGGACGCACGAGAGATTGGCCAGAATTCGCGCGAGGCCAAGCAGGATTTGCGAAAGAGCGGCCAGGATTTGCGAGAGGCCAGGCAGGATTTGCGGCAGTCCAGCCAGAACAACAGAGAAACCAGCCAGGACACGCGCGAGACCGGCCAGAATACACGCGAGACTAGCCAGGAGTACCAGGAATCCGGTCAGGCAATCGCCGACGTCGAGACGCGCCACCAGTTGCTGGTCAACAGCGTCACCGACTATGCCCTTTATATGCTCGACCCCAAAGGCTTCGTTGTTACCTGGAATGTGGGTGCGGAGCGCAGCAAGGGCTACACGGCAGAGGAGGCTCTGGGCCAGAACTACGCCCTCTTTTTTCTGCCTGAAGATGTCCAGGCGGGCGTGCCTGAGAAGGAACTGGCCACTGCGGCGCGCGACGGCATCTATCAGACTGAAGCCTGGCGCCGCCGCAAGGATGGCGGCAAATTCTGGGCGCTAATCACCCTGACCGCCATTCGCGGCTCGGATAGCAAGCTCGTCGGCTTTGCCAAAGTCACGCGCGACATGACCGAGCGCAAGGCAGCCGAGGAGGCGCTGCGCATCCGCAATGCCGAGCTCGATCGCTACCGCATCATCGTTGAAAACGTCGCCGATTATGTGATCTTCACCCTCGATGCCGAGGGGCGCATCAACAGTTGGAGCCTGAGCGCGCGCAATGTCACCGGCTATCCGGCAGAGATGGCCCTGGGCCGCGACTATTCCTTTGTCTTCACCCCTGAAGAGATTCAGTCGGGCGCGCCGCAACGCGAGTTGGCGGAGGCCACGCGCACCGGACGATGCGCCACGGAAAACTGGCGCATTCGCCGCGATGGCGCGCCGGTCTGGTCCGTCGGCGTGCTCACCGCCATTCGCAATGACTCCGGCTCAGTGCTCGGCTACGTCCGCGTGGGGCGCGACATGACCGAGCAGAAGCGCCTCGAGGAATCGCTTGAGAAGATGGCCGCCGATCTAGAACTCCGCGTCGCCGACAGAACCCGTGAGCTCGAAACCACAGTGGCCGAATTGCAGCGCAAGAATCGGGAGGTCGAGTCCTTTGTCTATATCGTCTCCCACGACCTGCGCGCGCCGCTGGTCAATGTGCAGGGCTTTGCCCGCGAACTGGATGAAAGCTGCAAGCGCCTGCGCGAGACCATCCTCGCCAGCCCCGGCTGGGAGCACGTCTGGCCCAAGGTGGAGGCTATTCTCGACGATGAGATCGCCGAGGCGCTGCACTACATCTCCACCTCAGCCACCAAATTCGAGCGCTTGATCGACGCTTTGCTGGGTCTCTCGCGCCAGGGCCGCCAGATCTATCAAATGAAGCGAATCGATGTCTGGGAGTTGGTCTCCAACGCGCTCGCCAACTTCCAGCAATCCATCGAGGCCGCCGGCGCCGAGATCGAAATGCACGAGTTGCCCGCCGCCACAGCCGACTTCACCGCGCTCGGCCAGGTCTTCAGCAACCTCATCGGCAACTGCCTCAAGTACCGCAGTCCCGAACGCAAGCTCAAGATCGAAATCGGCGGCCAGAGCGGAGGCGAGATGCTCCATTACTGGGTGCGCGACAACGGCCTTGGCATTCCAGAATCCGGCAGGGCAAGGCTCTTTCAGGTCTTTCAGCGCCTTCATCCCAAACAGGCTGAAGGCGAAGGCATGGGCCTGGCCATCGCCCATCGCATCGTCGAGCGCCACGGAGGAAAGATCTGGGCTGAGAACAATCAGGGCCACGGCGCAACCTTCCACTTTTCCTTGCCGTCCAAGCCCGCCTCAACAGCAAAAGCATCTGGAATCCAGGAGAACTTGTAGGGGAGTTTCCGGTTGTGAAACTCTGCGTTCTGCCATTTCCATCATCGGAAACCGTAAGACAAAAACGTGCAATTATGACCAGTACGATGGTTTTATGCCGTGTCATCATGGGAGGTTGATTTTTTGATTGGATGGAGCGGTTTCACAGGCGGCAGAGAAACTCGATTCGGCGAAAGCCGCGAGCTTTTGCCTGCACATCGACTCAACCAGATCAACGGGGATTCATCCCCAGAGGAATCATGGAAGCCAATCCACCTACCTTCACTATCCTCATCGTCGATGACGACGATGGCCACATCGCGCTGATCCGCCGCAATCTGCTGCGCATTGCCGTCGGCAATCCCATCGTTGCCGTGCAGGATGGCGCGCAAGCCTTGGACTTCGTCTTCCGCCGCGGCGACTTTGCCGATCGCGCCAGCCCCGACCCGCTCATCCTGCTCGACATCAATATGCCCGGCAGCCTTGACGGCGTGGAGGTTCTGCGCCAGATCAAGGCCGATCCCGCCACCCGCAAGACACCCGTCATCATGCTCAGCACCACCGACGATCCCCGTGAAATTGCGCTCTGCTACGAACTCGGCTGCTCGGTCTATATCACCAAGCCCGTGGACCCCATTCAGTTCATCGAGGCCATCAAGCGCCTCGGCCTTTTTCTTCAGGTCATCCGCCTGCCGGAGGGCAACACGGAGACCACGGTGGCTCACACGCCATGACAGCCGAACCCAGGCCCGCCTCGTCCATCACCGCACCGCCTGGAGCCGGGCGGGTGCTGGTCGTTGAGGACGATTCCGGAACCGCTGAACTGGTGCGGCGTACGCTCGTCCGAGCCGGCTACACGGTTCAGATTGCCGGCGGCGTGGAAGACGGCCTCAAGGCTCTGAGCCAAACCGAAACCGCTGGCTTTGATGCCCTACTGCTCGACTACCGCCTCCCCGACGGCGAGCCTTGGACCGTCGCCGATGCGGCGCTTGCCTGCGTCCCCGAGGTTCCCGTCGTCTTTGTCACCGGCATGGGCGATGAACTGGTCGCCATCGAGGCCCTCCATCGAGGCGTCGCCGACTACGTAAAAAAGGACGACGGCTTCTGGAAGCGCCTGCCTGAAGTTCTGGAACGCGTCGCGCTCAATCGCCTCATCAAGGGCCGCCTGGACCAGACCAGCGCCATGATGCCGGCCGTCGTCGAGCATTTGCGCGATCTGGTCGCCATCTCCAATGCCGACGGCTCACTCGTCTACCTCTCGCCGGTCTGCTTCAACTTGCTCGGCCGTCAAGCCGACGAGTTGGTCGGCCATTCCTGGCTTGAGCTCGTCGCTCTGGAAGACCGTGACGAGTTGCTCAAGGCCTGCGAAGGCCTCGGCGAGAATGGCTCGAGCCCCATCAACCTCCGCTGCCTCCACAAGAACGGCTCGCTGGCTCTGATGGAAGCGCGCGTCTCCCGCATCAAATTCGCCTCCCTGCTGCCTACCATGATCGTTCTCACGCTGCACGATGTCACCGAACAGCGCGAGTACGAACAGCGCATGGAGGCCGCGCTGCACGAAAAGGATCTGCTGCTGCGCGAGATTCATCATCGCGTCAAGAACAATCTGCAAGTGGTGCAAAGCCTCCTCAAAATGCGCGCTCGGCTGCTTCCCAAAGGAGAGACCCGCGACGCCATCGAATCCACCGTCCAGCGCGTCTTCGCCATGTCTCTGGCCCACGAGCACCTTTACCGCATGAAGAGCCTGGACCACCTCTCGCTCTCCGCTTATCTGCGCGACCTCTTCAAAGGTGTCGAGGCCTCCAGTTCAAAGCGCGCCGGCCAGATCGAATTCCGCCTCAACGCCGAAGAGATTCCCCTCACCATGGATCTGGCCATCCCCTTCGGCCTGCTCGCCAACGAGCTCATCTCCAACTGCTTCAAGCATGGCTTTCAGGACGACCGCCGCGGCGTCATCGAGCTTTCCATCCATCGCGCCAGCGCACTCGTCCGCATGGTCGTTGAAGACGACGGCACCGGCCTGCCGGAGAACTTCAACGCCGCCGCCTGCAACTCAATGGGCCTCAAACTCGCCCTGAGCCTGGCCCACCAACTCGGCGGCACGCTCGTTTTCACAACAGGCAAAGGCTGCCGCGTTCAAGGCGATTTCTCTCGCCTGTAGGACTATATCCGCGTGATTGCGGAATGGCCTGGCAGCTCGGACTTGACCAATTGAAGGGTATGGCATTCGATAAGGGCGAAGGCTTTGTCAAGCACAGTTATCCCGGCAAGGAAGTTCTCTGAATCAAGTCCTAGGCTACCACCATTCAACTGAATACTTTCCAGAAGAAAATTGCATAGAGCAGGATATAACAGACAAAGGCATTGAGCAGCCAAGCGGCCCAGAATAACCAGGGCCAGCGGGGACGCAAGGCCGCCAGCAAGCTAAGCCCCAATACGCTTAAGCAGAGCGCCTTGGCTTCAGTAGCTATATAGCGATCGCCTAGAACCCAACCGTAGAGAATCGCGGGAAAGAGCACCTGCAGCCAGCATCCGAGCCTGCGCTTTCCCGTCGCATAAAAGGCAGCGGCAGCGATGACCAGAACAACGGCAAAAGCGGCGAATGGATTGAACATATGGCCTGAAAACAATGAGTCCGGCGGATCTCTCTTGGTTTTCTAACAAATGCATGTGCCGCGGGGCTTGCACTCCCGACCCGCGGCACACACTTCCAAGTTACATCTTGAAAAACGCCATCAACATCCTCTACGGATTCTGCGAGGTGCGAATCAACGATGGCGTGAACTTGATCAGAACCCGGTTCGGATTCAGAAACTGCACCGGCAGGGTCACGCTCTGCCCCGGCGCAAAAATCAGGCCCTGCCCTGGCAAAGTGAGTGAGAGGTACGGGGTTCCTGCATTGGTGTTGACCGTGATTCCGTTGCTGTCGACCAGCGAAACGCCACTGGGAAGGCCGTTGAGCAGAGCGTAAATCGGTCCCGGAACGGCTGCGCTGCCTGATGCGGAGATGATCAGGTTGCCAACGAAGAAGCCCGTCTGCCGGTTCAATGTGAAGCCGGATATCTTGATCGAAGCCGAGTTGGTGACATCAAGCGGCGGAAGCGGATTCAGCGGATTCTGCACCACAAAAACCGCGTAGTCGGAAAGCCCCGAGTTGGTGGCCGTGACAGAAGCGATGCCCGTGCCGGCAATGGTGAAGTTGCCCTCTGAATCCACCGTGATGACATTGAGGTTGCTGCTCGCGTAAGTGGTGCCACTCTCGGCGGAGGTTAGATCGAGTTGCACACTGTCGGGAAAATTCCCAATCAGATGAAGTTGCTGCGAACCGTCCGAAGGACTCAGGTAGTAATTGTGCTCCGAAAGATACACCGAAGTCGGTGCAACCGAGGATTGAATGCCGATGGTCACGGGCGATCCAAAGGTCAGATTTCCATTGATGTCGCTAACGGCTGGAGTCAGAGTAACTGGTCCTGTGAAGTAGTTCGGAACCGGGATGGATACCGTGAAGTTCGTGGCCGAGAAACTGGTTGGTGAATACTCGTCGAGGCCGGTGGTGAACAGAATGCCGTCCGTGGCATTGAGGCTGGCATCCACTTGCACGTTGACGGTGATGGTCTGTGAATTGGCAAAGGACTGACCAGCCGTTGGGGAGGTGATCTGCACCAGCGGGCTGGCGCTTGCGGCGGCCTTCTTGACAGCGGCGGCCCGTGCAGTGGACGCTGAGGCCGGCAGCGCATTGGCAGCGGCATTTGGCTGCATTGGCCCTCCCGGGCCACACTGCGCGGCCCAATCCTGCACATCCAAACCGTTGCCGCGGCCGGGTACGGTTACGGGTGCGCCGGTTCCAAAAGAATTCACGCTGGGAAAGGAGGTAACGAAGCTGGAATTCGATTGGTCCAGAAGCGTATATACCTGCGTCGCCACGCCTGAATTATTGTTCACGGCCGCTACAAAGTTGATGCCCGCCCAGCGAAATCCGCTGTGGATCAGGTTTGGATAATTTGTGCCCCCGGTGATCCCGCCTTGCTGGCTGGACAGACCGACTACCGTATCATTCGCCTGGCGGAAACGGAAACCATTCACTGTGGCTTGCGGGAAGACATATGGCCCGTACTGCTTGCAGCCGAACAACCCGGACTGCACACAGGTCTGCTTGGTGAGAGCGGCCTCAAAGGAGTGCGATCCTAGAAAACCTCCCCAATACAATGCAGGAGATGTGGGGCTTCCTGGGGGGCCGTTCGTGGCCGTCACAACCATGCCGGTAAGCGGAGTGCTGGAGTCCAGCCCGGCTAGGCCCAGGCTATTCTCGGAAAGATCGCAGACTGCGCCCTGCGTCACCCCTCCGCCGGTGATGGAGGCAACGGTCGCTTCGGTCGTGGCCGCATTATAGTTATGAAGGCCGACAATCAAATTGGCAAAGCTCGATCCCAGGTGGGGCGTATCAAGAGTGACCAGCCGCCGTATGTCGCCTTGGTTCAAGTTATCGGGCCGCATAAAGTTATTTGACGAGGCATAGAGCCGGGTCAGGATTCCGCCCATGCTATGAGCGATCACGTCCACCTGAGTCACTGCGATACCGCTGCCGCGCGCCAGGTTCAGAGTGTGCTGCACCCAGCTTTGAACTTGCGGAAAATTGACGGAGTAGCTCGATGCGTTGGTTGCCGCGTAATCGGCGGCGTAGGTCCAATGGTTCTGATCGTTTTTGAGATAGAAGTTCGGCCAACTGCCGCCGTTGCTCCAGACCCCGTGAATCAGCACCACTGGCGGACGAACTACGGTGAGATTCGCCGTGAAACTGGAAGTGTTGCCGTTGCCCAGCGATTGAGATGGAGTGTAGGAGAACGTAAACTGCACCGTGCGCGATGCGCTGGTATCTCCGTAGTACACGGGCGCCGAGTAAAAGGAAAAGGCTTCCTGCCATCCACCGGCGGCTTGCGTGGTAGTCACCGGATACTGGACTGTTCCTTGATCCAGACTGGACGTGGACGTGATCGAATAGCAACCGGTGCCGGCAAATGCGGCGGAGAGGCGCAGCAGCAGCGTGGTGATACCATCCGTGGCGACTCCCTTGGCGGATGCGCCGCAAACGGCCAGTACGCTGGGATCCTGTGAGATCAGCCCGCCGCTGGTTACGCAGCTATTGGTAGGAGGGTTGGTGTCGATCAGTTTATTGACCGAGTCGCCCGCGTTGAGATCCCAGCTTGTCACAGGCACGACGAGGGTTCCGTAATAACCGCTGAGATCGGTGGCTGTCAAGGTCGACTGACCGATTGACTGGCCATAGATGTTGAATGGGCTGGATTGGGTAGCTCCGGCCTGCAAGGTGACCTGCGGAATGAAGCCCTGATTCTGACTGCCCCCGACAATCGCCGTGTTGGTAGAGACAATCTGGAAGGTGGTGGTGATGGGGGACGGATCGCCAACCACAATCGAGAGGGTGACCGTGTTGGCCACCGGAACCGAAACTACTTGAACGATTCCGCCCTGGCTGGGGCAGGTGGCGGAACTGTCCGCCGGGCTGGCCGCGCTTCTGGCGTTCGCGCTGGCGGTGGCAGAAGTGGAGAGGTAAATCTGTGGAGAGGCATGGGCGGAGACCCCTAAAGCTCCAAAGACCGCGAACAGCGTCAGGGCGCTTTGTACCCGCTTGCGCCTGGTTCCAATCAGAAATAGCGCGCCACAACCGGTGAGAAGCAGGACAAAGGAGGCAGGTTCGGGGATCGGAGATGCACCCAGGGGCGTGATGGTGGCATCGCTGGGACCGCCGTTCTCATCGGGCAGAGCGGAGGCCACGATGCTCCCGTCCGGTCCCACGTTCACGATGGCCAATGCGCCGCTCGGATCGCTTGTCAGCAGCGGATTGGAGGCAGTCGAATCGTAGAGTCCGACCGAGAATGTGCTGCCCGAGCCGGTTGCCGAGGGATTCGTGACCGCTATTCCTGAAAATGTCACATCAAATTGGATGATTGTGCCAAAGTCGATGCCAGTAAAAACATCATTGAATACAGTGTCGTTTTGCAGGGTGAGGTCGCCGGGCAAGGTGCCAGTGGCATCGCCGCTATTGCCGGCCAGTGGCGAACTGTAAAGCGTTCCATCTGTGCTGAAGGCGAATACACTGGCCTCCGCGGCATCGGCCGACGGTCCGGGATTGAATTGAATGTCGAGAAAGCCCGCCGTTCCATCAAGGGAGGAAGTGTTGATATCAAACTGGTAGGAGAGAGTATCCGCTGACAACAGCGGAACGCAGAGAAAAAATGTGGCGAGGAAAAGAAATACCTGACGAGGGAGGTGCATTTTCAAAGTCTCCTGAAAAGGGGGATTTACAGGCGCCACCACATTACCACGGAATATATTTCAGATCAATGAAATAATTTGGAATCCTTCAAACCGCGTATTTCCCGATCTCAGTCGAGAGTGCCCCATGCCTAGATTCGGAGATGGATAATCGAGGGTGTAAAACATTTTGTGTAAACGGTCTTTTCGACTCTGTTAAACAGA
>CAZDYU010000068.1:0-23137 GCA_964509755.1 uncultured Occallatibacter sp.
CGGTTGTCCTTTGCCTAACTCAAGTTCCTTCTGAGTTCTTGCGGTGCCGGCTGCAAGCCATCTTTCCGCAGTTTCCCGATGAGAGAGCAAATCATCGGGCGACCCTTTACTCGGGTTCACGCACTTTTAGCCAAGGAACGCATCACAAATTCAGGGTCGGCGGCAATGACGATAAGAAGCGCGCGCGCAGCGGCTTCCGGCTGGCGACGCCCAGACTCCCAATGACGAACTGCATCCACCGACAAACCAAAACGATCCGCGAAACGCCCCTGGCTCAGGCGCAGGCGCTTACGGAGACCTCGCACGTCCACGGTCTCCGGCAGAGTGACCTTGTAACCCTTGCGCTCACCTTCCATGTAGGCGCGGGCTTCAGCCGTTCCTTGTGCCATCTCTTCAAACAATTTGCTCATCGCTTCCCCCTGGTTTCGGCAAAGAAACTTTTCGCAAATCAACGGGTGACCGATGAAGCTTTCATTTCGCACCCAAAGCCCGTTTGTACTCATCCGTCTCGCGGATGGATACGTACTCGTCTGGCAACTCATCGCCGGGATCGGGTGCATTCTGAGTTGGCCGGTCCAGGATCGCGAGTGCTCGTGCAATGCGTGCCGCGGTTGGTTTCGGTCGAGTCGCCAGCCATTCATCGTGCTGGAGATGCACAATCTTCTCCGCCACGGCAACGTTGATGAATTGATTGAGAGAGACACCCTCTTTGAGCGAAAAATCCTCGGCTACCCTCCGCACGGAGGGCATCAGCCGGAGCGGGAATTTACTGATTACAGTCTTTCTTTGATTAGCTGGCATGATGAAATTCCGCCTTTCTAAAAGCAATCAAAAACTCTCTCGGGGTCAACACGTGAATCCCGAACCGTTCTGCCGCCACCCTGAAATCCTTGATGTTGTTTGTCACAACCGCATCGGCTTGACCATTGATCGCAACATCCAGAACCATGTCGTCGTTTTCGTCCTGGGAGAGCGGTCTATGCTTGATCCGCACCAAAACCGGGGCCGCTATGGATTCCAGCATTTCTATGATGGCTTCCGCATCTTCCGATGTTCTCCCGGATGCCGCAATGTGCTGCGGACGCAGTGCCACATCCCGATACTCGCAGACCAGTTTGTAATCCAACAGCAACGTCAGCTTTCCTACCGCTGCTAACCGGACAATTTCAGCGGCAGCCCCCGTGCTTGAACGAATTGCACTGATTAGGGCAGCGGTATCGAGGGCGACTTTCACTGACGTATGATATCACAGGTGGCCCCATGAGCCACTACAATAAGAAGACAATTCCAACTGGCTAAAAAAGTAGCCACCCATCTGCTAAATGATTGATAACAATATATGGTAAGCCAGTCTCGAAATCAGACATAGTCGCAAGGCTATCGGGAGTTCGAATCTCCCCTCTCCGCCAAATAAAACCTTCCGAATCAATTAAGTACAGCAACCAGCCAAGCACCACCGGCTACCCCGTCTCGAACTGCCGGATGCGGACCCGCTCGTCCAGTGGCGTGGCATAGGGAGAGCGGCTGACCGCTCCCCCTAGCCGATTTACAGAAAATTTACTGGAGCGCCGCGTCAACGGCGGCGGCAAGTGTCCGCAAATCATTGGCAACGTCGGCGCTGAGGTGAACGCACAGAGCGCGGCGTCCGCGCGACTCAAGGACGGCCAGATCGCCGGCCGCCTGGGCGTCGATCACGACGCCAAAGGTCAGCTTCTGGCCGGGAATCTCCACCTCGACGGCGTGGTCGGCGGTGATCTGCAAAAAGACGCCGGTGTTGGGTCCGCCCTTGTAATCCTGGCCGGTGGAGTGGAGGAAGCGCGGGCCGAAGCCGAGGCAGGTGGCTACGTGTTTAGTGTCGCGGACGGCGTGGCGCAGGCCCTGGATGGCCGCCTCGTGCTCGGGGAACATAGGCAGATAGGCCAGCGCGGCAAAGTAGTCGCCAGCGCGAATCTGCTTGAGGTGGGCGCGCAGATAGCTCTCCAGCGAGTGGCCGGCCCCAGCAGCTTTGAGAGTGGCCGTGTACGCATCGGTAGCGTAAAGCTTGATGCCGCCCTCCTTCACACTGGCCTCGAAGATGGCGGCGCGCGCAGGCAGCTTGCCGGTCTCTTCATAGGCCGCGGTGAGGGCGCGGGTTTCAATCTTGGCCGACTCCACATCGGGCTGGTTGAAGGGGTTGATGCCCATCACCGAACCGGCGACGGAGGTGGCAACCTCCCAGGTAAAGAATTGGCCGAAAATCTCGTAAAGATCGGAGATATCGATGGTAATTACCGGCTGTCCGGCGGCTTCAATGGCCGCGACCTTGGCGTCTTGCGAGGCGTCGATGGTCTCCGCGTAGCGAACGTAGACGAAGATGCGGTCGTTGCCGTAGACAACTGGCGCGGTAATCTCCTCGCGGTCGACCGGCGTAATGCCCTTGCCCAGCTTGCCGGTGGATTCGGCAATGAGCTGCTCCATCCATGCGCCCAGGTCGTTGATCTCAGGTGAGGTGAAGATGGTGATCTTGTCGCGCCCGGCGTTTGCGGCTGTGCCCATCAGCAGGCCCAACTGGACCGCCAGATTTTCCGCGACAGCCAGCTTGGCCGCGGCGACGGCCTTGGCGGCTTCGTCCAGCAGCTTTTCCGTATTGAGGCCGGCCAGCGTCGCCGTGACCACGCCAAAGGGCGAGAGCGCCGAAAAACGCCCGCCGATGGTTGGGTCGCCGTAGAAGATGTAGCGGAAGCCGTCGGCCTTGGCCACCTGCTCCATCTTGGAGCCGGGGTCGGTGATGGCCAGGAAATGGCTGCCCGCCTGCTCAGAACCCACGGCTTCTTTCATCTCATGGAAGAAGTACTGCTTGAGGATATTGGGTTCCAGCGTGGAACCGGATTTGCTGGCGACAACGACCAGAGTATCGGCCAGATTGACCTCGTTGCGGGCCGTCCAGACTTGCTCGGGATCGGTGGAATCGACGATGCGCAGGGCAGGGAAGTTGTTCTGCTGGCCAAAGGTGAGGCTCAGCACCTCCGGGCAAAGGCTTGACCCGCCCATGCCCAGCAGCAGCACGGTCTCAAAGTCGGCCGCCTCGATCTCACCGCCCAGAGCGGCATAGGTGGCCAGATCGGCCTGCTGGCGCTCGACAATGTCGAGCCAGCCCAGCCACTTTCCCTCGTCCTGGCCGGTCCAGAGGCTTGCGTCCTTCTTCCAGAAGCGCGCGATCTTGTCGTTGGCGCTCCAGTCGGCGGCGGCCTGATCAACGGCGTCGCGTAGTCCTTGCGGTAGTGCGAATCGAATGCTCATCTCGTTCTCAATTGTCTCTCAAAGAGGCGGTTGGGGGAAACCACAGCCATCGCAATTTAAACGTCACCGCCAGCAACTCGCGTGCTACGCTCTCTCGATCTCATGTCGATGTTGAAATATATCAAAGGAACCCCAACATGCAGTAGCGAGCGAAACGCCTGACGGAGGAAATCCGGCTTGGATTACCTTACGGCCTTTTTGATTCAGAAACTGAACTGCGGGAACCAAGTCAGCATCCGAGGAGGCGAGAACGGCAATCTCATACGAGTCTTCCCAAGCGAGGCGGATCATATCGGTGACAATCGCGCTGTCAACGCCCTTCTCGATTGTTCCCGCAAGGTCCGCACCGCATTCCGGCCGGGGGCAATTTGGTATGGAATGATGGCAGGCCGGGCAAAAGGGAGGATTTTTCGGGTGGCGCGCGTAGCTGACAACCTGAACTCCAGGTTGCCGATTCAGCCATGTCGTGAGCCAATTATGGTGCTTCCGGCCTTCGGCGGTTTTAGGATTATAAGATGCGTAAATGATGGCGCCCTCGAAACGATAGGCGGCCAGACCAGCTAATTCGGAAGCCTTTTGAGCCAGCCCGAGAGTTTTCTCCAGTCAATGGGAAAGCGAATCTCCGGCTGTCCGGTTATTCGCTTCACGTGCTCATTCATCGTAAGTTGCAGGTTCCAATAGTCCACGAAAACCCGAATTCGAGGAGCTTCCATCACAGAAGATAGAGCGGCTGATGCAATAGTACCCATCGTGGTCGTCCCTTCTGCCTATATGCCCTGATGGTCAGAGCCGACTATAAATGATACAGGGGACACGACCAATGTGGCAGTGTCCCCTGGCATCTTAATAATCGGTACCGTCTCCGCCTCTTGGACAGACTGGTGATCCGATGGGCATCAATATTCTCAATACTGGTTCAAAAAGAGCGATTTGTCAAGACTCACCGACTCAGAATCCCTGATCGATCTCCTTTGTGCTCAATCAAGTCTTATGGCAGGACTTGATTGTCTCGCAAGGGTTTGCGTAGGCTCAACTACTTCGACTGGACCCCGGAGAGCATCTGCTCCTCGATCCAGGCCATCGTCTTTTCCATGCCGTCGCGCAG
The DNA here is from genome assembly GCA_964509755.1 of uncultured Occallatibacter sp. Lineage (GTDB taxonomy): Bacteria > Acidobacteriota > Terriglobia > Terriglobales > Acidobacteriaceae > Telmatobacter. The sequence goes on from CAZDYU010000068.1 coordinate 4,385, forward strand.
CCGGATGGAGGGTTCCCAGCCCAGCAGCTTCTCAATCATCGTGTTGTCGCTATTGCGTCCGTTGACGCCCTTGGGCGCGCTCAGATTATAATTGCGCTTCAGCTTGATGCCGGCGATGTCCTCGGCGATGTCCACCAGTTGGTTGATGGTCACCAACTCGCTTGAGCCCAGATTCATTGGCTCCAGGATGTCGCTATTGAAGATATCGACGATGCCCTTGGTGCAGTCGTCGATGTACATGAAGCTGCGGGTCTGGTGTCCGTCGCCCCAGATCTCGATCTCATGCTTGCCGTTGTGCTTGGCATCGAGCACCTTGCGGCTCACCGCGGCCGGAGCCTTCTCGCGGCCACCCATCCAGGTGCCCAGCGGGCCATAGACGTTGTGGAAGCGGGCGACGCGCGACTCCAGGCCGAAGTCCTCGCGGAAGTGGCGGCACATGCGCTCGGTGAAGAGCTTCTCCCAGCCGTAGCCGTCCTCGGGCATGGCCGGATAGGCGTCCTCTTCCTTGAGGGCAACCACATCGTATTGGGTCTGCTTGGAGGCGTTGTAAACGCAGGCCGACGATGAGTAGAAGAGGCGCTTGACGCCGCAGTCGCGCGCCGCAACCAGCATGTGGGTGCTGGTCAGCACGGTCAACATGCAGAGGGCTTTATTGTTTTCGATGAAGCCCATGCCGCCCATGTCGGCGGCAAGCTGAAAGACGCCGTCCATGCCTTTGGCGGCCGTGAGGCAATCGCCGCGCAGTTGCAGATCCAGAACCAGATTTTCGGCGGCGGGATTCTTCTGGTACCACTCGTCGAAGGGCTTTATATCCACCGCGCGCACGCTGGCCGCGCCTTCGGCAAAGAGCTTGTTGACCAGATGGCCGCCGATAAAGCCGCCGGCGCCGCAAACCAGAACATGAGTATCGCGAACGGACATGAGAGGTATCTCCTTGAAGCGTTGACCTGTGAAGGGCTCAAAAATATTTGAATTCAATGCGTCTACTCTAGCCTTTGAGCGACGCTCCAGTATTTCACACTGGCGAGACCGATGAAAACCCCGACGCGGTCGGGTAGCGGAAAGGCTGGCCAAAAGCATCCGTGTCCTGGCCGGCCTGTCGGCTCCTATGCCTGAGCTGCGGTAATGAATTTCAACCGGAAAGCGAGTAGCATAAGAGTGGTATGTAAGTCAGAATTTCTATCACACTATCCATGCCACTCCTCGTCGAAATCGACCGCCTGATCGGTGAGCGCGCCTCCCGTTCGGCCTACATCGAGAAGGTGCTGAGCGACCATCTGCGGAAGACGGAGCGGGAGGCGATTCAGCAGCGGGATTTGGAACTGATCAACGCGGCGGCGGATCGGTTAAATGCCGAGATGGAAGATGTATTGGAAGACCAGGACGCTTTTTACTTTGATCTCGTCGGGGACCAAGATCATGACACAACACCGCCCTCGTGCCTTAATGAGCCATGATGAATAGAGGTGAGCTATATCTTGTATCCAAGCCCCCCGGAGACCCGAAACGACAGCGGGTTTATGTTGTGGTCGGGCAACAGGCACTCATCGACTCGTGCGATCCCACCGTTGTCTGCGCTCCAATCTTTTCTCGCGGCGAGGGTTTGGGAACTCAGGTTGCCGTCGGACCGGATGACGGTTTGAAACACGATAGCTGGATCTTATGCGACAACCTGACGAGTATTCCAAAAACCGTCTTGACCAATTTCGTAGGAACTCTGTCGGCTGCAACATTAAAGAAACTGAATCGCGCCTTGGCGATGGCGCTCGATCTGCCCATTGAGGCCGAATGATCTCCTCTCACCCAAAGCGAATATTCGCTCCCGGCTGCGTAGCACTCTCCAATTGAGGCTTCCAGAGATGGAGCCACTGGGCAAAGAACAACACCACAAACTGCGTATTGGTCACCAGGTAGCGACGCCACAGCCGCCGGGGCTCCTGCGCCAGGCGATGCAGCCAGCGCAGCCCCATGCGCTCCAGAAAGCGGGGCGAGTCTTTCAAGAGGCCGGCGTGATAATCGAAGGCCGCGCCAACCGCCAGAATCGGCATCGCGAGCAGATTCCCCATCTCGTAGGCAAAGACCTCCTGGCGCGGGCAGCCCAGCCCGGCAAAGAGAATCCCAGCCTTTGAGCCGCGAATGCGATCGGCGGTTTCGATCTGCTCGGCTTCGGTAAGGTTGCGGAACTTGGAGGGCTCGGCCCCAGCCACGATCAGGCTGGGAAACTTCAGGAGAAGATTAGCCAGCAGCAATTGCAGCGTCTCTTCCGTGCTGCCGTAAAAATAGACCGGAACACCCTGCCGCGCCGCCTCTTCGCAAACCAGAATCGTGAGCCTGGGCCCGAAGACCACCTCGTGCAGCCCGGCGTTTCCCAGCCGGTTCATTGCCCAGCGGACGGGATGGCCGTCGGGAACCACCAGATCCAGATGGTTCAGCCGATAGCGATGGACGCTATCGAGCGCGCCGGTCATCAATCCATGTACAGCCAGCGCGCTTACCGTGCAGCGCTGCCCGGCCTTTGCGCAGGTCAGAATCTTTTCGGTCGCGGACTCATAGTCCACCGCGCACATGCGCACGCCCAGAAGATTCTTCGCTCCGCCGTCGATCATGACTATTCCGACTTCCAGCGCTCGGCATTCTTCTGATAAATATCGTTCAGAATGCCTGGAACATCGTACTTCTGCCGCCAGTTTGGATAATGGCTTTTAAATTTCCCGGTATCGCTGATCCACCAGATGTGGTCGCCAATGCGGTTCTGGTCGGTGTAGGTCCACTTCAGCGGACGCCCGGTGATCTGTTCGCACTGCGCAATGGCTTCTTTCATGGAAGCGTTGCTGAAGCGGCCGCCGCCCATGTTATAGACTTCGCCGCTGCGGGGATTCTTGTAGAACTCGTGAAAGCAATCGATCAGGTCCGCGCAGTGGATGTTGTCGCGCACCTGCTTGCCGCCGTAGCCGAAGACCGTGTACTCCTCGCCCAGCGCGGCGCAGCGCATCAGATACGCCAGAAAGCCGTGCAGCTTGGTTCCGCTGTGATTGGGACCGGTGAGGCAGCCGCCGCGGAAGACGGCGGTCTTCATGCCAAAGTAGCGGCCATACTCCTGCACCAGCACGTCGGCGGCAACTTTTGAAGCGCCAAAGAGGCTGTGCAGCGTCTGGTCGATGGACATGGTTTCGTCGATGCCCTTGGCGTAGGGATGGCTGGGGTCGATCTCCCAGCGGGTCTCCTGTTCGATAAGGGGCAGCCGGTTGGGCGTGTCGCCGTAGACTTTATTTGTGGAAGTGAAGATGAAGGGCGCATCCGGCGAGTGCTGCCGCGCGGCCTCCAGAATATTCAGCGTTCCGGTGGCGTTGACGGAGAAGTCGGTGTGCGGATCGCGCGCCGCCCAATCGTGCGAGGGCTGCGCGGCGGTGTGAATCACCAGCGAGATGTTCTTGCCCAGATCGGCAAAGAGCCGGTTGACCTGCTCCCAATCGCGGATGTCGAAGGCCTCGGCGCGATACGAGCCACCGAGTTCCTCCAGCAGGCGCTTCTGATTCCACCGGGTCGAGGCTTCCTCGCCAAAGAAGCGGCTGCGCATGTCGTTCTCAATGCCTACCACCTCGAAGCCGAGACGCGCAAAGAAAGAGACAGCTTCAGAGCCGACCAATCCAGCTGATCCTGTCACCACCGCTATGCTCAAGACCAACCCCCCGTTTAAAGTTTTGCGGCGAATCTCCGCATCGTCCCTTGTGCTTGCGCGCTCTGTGCCTAACGGAGGCGGGGCCTGCCAAAGTGATACATCACGCCCACCGTGCCGCCCTGCGGATTAAGGGGCGGAGAAGACTTGCCGCCGCGAAAATTGGGCCAGTCCTGATACTCGTATTCGCCGCGCAGCCACACACTGCGCACAACGCGAATCTCGACGCCCCCACCCAGGCTGGTGACGGTGCGGGTCTGGTGGATGCGTTGAAGACTATTAGTCATATAGTCCATGTTGCCAAAGCCCATTCCGAACTTGGCGTAAGGCCGGACATTGCGATATTTGCGCCAACTGTAGAAGACGCCGCCGCCGCCCACATCCTGGCGCAGATTCGAGGGCTCCGCCAGAGAGCGGTCGTAGTTGAGATCTTTCCCATAAACTTCCAGCCCAAGACCCTGCAAAGAGTGCGGCAGCATATTCAGCGAGTAGTCGATCCACAGTGTGCCGCCGACCAGCCGGTCGTTATACCAATTGGAGTCAAAGCCGGAAACGCCGAGGCCGACGGCCAAAGGCAGCTTGGCCTCCAATGCCGCGGGTGAGGATTGCGACCGAGCGTTGTCTGCCGCAAAAACCAGAATTACTGTGAGGACCAGCCCAAGGTATGGCTTCAATTGCATTCTGCGTCTCCTTCCAACGTTGCAGGATACCCGCCCCCAAGGCATTCCCTTTCGCAAAGTGTACATCCACGAGAGAAAAATGCAAGGGGCCGAATCACCCGGCGGCAGGCAAACCGCACATCCAATTCCGTTTCCAGCTCCCATTCCAACTCCGGGCCCCGGAGCTTTCAGACCTTATCGCCCTGCATCCGGCCAGCGGGGCGTGATGCGAATCAGCTCCAGACCACCCAAATCTTCCACTGCAAACTCTGGAGAAGCCGCCGGCACAGCCACAATGCCGCCCATGGGCAACAGAACCGGCTCAAAGCCCGTCCCGCTGATTCTGCCCGCTCCGGCGGCGGCAAAGAGATATTGGAGGCCTGGACCAGTTTCGGCCTCGCCCGGCAGGCTCTCGCTCTTCCGGCTGCCGGTAACCACCAGCCGCTCCACAAGAAAATAATCCCCTTCAATCAGAATAGTCCGCCCGGCGAGTTCCGTCGCGGCAACCTTGCCCGCGCGCGTCGTCAACCTCGTGGCTTCCAGCGATTCTTCAATGTGCAGTTCGCGGCCGCGCCCGTAGTCGTACATCCTGTAGGTCAGATCGCAGTTCTGCTGCGTCTCCAGCAGAATAGCCCCCGGCCAGATGGCGTGGACCGTCCCGGCATCCACAAAGATCATATCGCCGGCGGCTACATCCAGGGCATTGAGGCTGCTCTCCAGCGTTCCCGCCGCAATGCCGGCGCGAATCTCATCCAGCGTAACGCCCGGCCTGAGCCCGCAGGCCACCTGCGCACCCGGCTTGGCCTCGAGCGCGTACCAGCATTCGGTCTTGCCGCGCGGCTGGCCGTACTTCTGCGCCATCGCGTCGTCCGGATGCACCTGCACACTCAGCTTTTCCTGGGCAAAGATGACCTTGATCAGCAGCGGAGATGCGCTGCTCATGCTCTCCTCGCTGAAGCATGGAGCGGTCTTTCCCAGCAAATCTTCCGGCGATTCGGCAAAGAGCGCGCTCAGCTTGCGCCCCTTGTGCGGGCCGCTCAGCGCCAGGCAATCGTCGCCGGTCAGCCAGGCCTCGCCGATCGGCTCTCCGCTGGGCACGGTCAGGTCGTACCAGGGACGAAGATCCCGGAAGCCCCATGGCCGCTCGGAGAATGCCGGAGCTATGCGAAAAGGAATCCAGCCGGAGGAGGAGGAAGACTGCGAGAGATTTTCCATGCGGATTGCCTATTTCTCCTCGAAAATACGCCTCAAGCGGAGCCCGCGGCCAGCCTCGGGCTACTCTCTAACTCTACCAGACGTAATCCCTTGCTTCGCGCACTGGTTTCCATGCCGCGCGCCGCAAACATGACCTTTGGACGGCTCAGGACGCGGACCAGCCAGGGCAATCGCATTTAAAAATCGACTCGCCGCATCTCTTTCAAAATCGCCCCATCCTTGTGCGGCTTTTTTGCGGAGAATTGATTCCCCTGCGCGCACAATAAAAGCAGCGGTACCCCGAGGCCCCAATGATCGTCGTCCAATCTCCAGCCCGCGCACTCATTTTCTCTTCGCTGCTCCCTATTTCTTACTCCTTGTTTCGTCGATTCTTCGCCAAAAATCCCTGCGTACCCCACCCCCCCTACCCCTTTTTGCCTCTTCATATTTTTGTAACTAGCACGATTTGAATAGGTTACGTCCGCAAACTAGTTACCAAACAGTAACATTTTATTGCCTTTTTTGGCCGTTCTTGGCAAAATATGACCCTCTTTTTGCCAAAAACGCCCCTTTTTCGCCGATTTCCGCCACTGCTCTCCGCCGGTCTTTCTCAAACTCAGCCCTCATTCCAGAGCCTCCAAAACAACCGTCTTTCATCTTTCGCCCAAACTTCAAATGCAATTGCCCTGGCGGCTTGCCTTATGCACTCTAAAACGTATAATTTAGTTATTAAAGACCGATGACTTCCCGGACGCAAAGCTGTTTTTTCAGTCGACCTTGAAGATCGAGCGGCATCAACCATTCGTTGTCTAAAGGCCTCCTTTCTGGCTGCACAGAGTGGTTTACTCCCCTTCACGGCTGGTTGCCTGCCAGCCTCCAAATCCGCGGGTATCCGTCAAGGAGGAAGCGCTAGCGCATGTCTAAGCCAGTTTCTATCTGTGTCATCGGTTCAGGTTATGTGGGTCTTGTCGCTTCCGTTTGCTTTGCCGAAATCGGCCACCAGGTCACCTGCGTTGACAACGACGAAGCCAAGGTCAAGGTGCTGCGCGATGGCGGCGTGCCCATCTTCGAACATTATCTTCCCGAACTTCTTGCCAAGCACCGCGGGCGCAACGTGAGTTTTACCACCAATCTGACCGCAGCCGTCGAGCGCAGCGAGGCCATCTTCATTGCCGTCGGAACGCCGCAGGGCGATACCGGGGCCGCGGATCTGTCTTACGTCGAGGCCGTGGTCTCAGAGATTGCGCGCTCCATCAAAGGCTACAAAGTCATCGTGGAAAAGAGCACGGTGCCGGTCTACACCAATGAGTGGATTCGCCGCGTGCTGCATCGGCACGGCGTCGCCCCGCAGAGCTTCGACGTGGTTTCGAATCCCGAGTTCCTGCGCGAGGGCACGGCCGTGATGGACTTTCTGCATCCGGACCGCATCGTGGTGGGCGCCAATACCGAGCGCGCAGCCGAGGTCTTGCAGCGCATCTACGAACCGCTCACCGGGGGCGGGTACTACGGATTGCCAGATTCACTCCCGGGCGCGTGCAGTGCGGAATGGCCAGCCAAGCTGCTGATCACCTCGGCGCAGAGTTCGGAGATTATCAAGCACGCCTCCAACGCATTTCTGGCGCTGAAGATCTCGTTCATCAACGCAGTGGCCAACCTGGCTGAAAGCGTCGACGCGGACATCGAAGACATTGCCGCCGGCATAGGCATGGACAGCCGCATCGGCTCCCGCTTTCTCCACGCCGGCCTCGGATACGGCGGCTCCTGCTTTCCCAAGGACGTGGCCGCATTTCATTGGGTGGCGCAGCAGCAGGGCGTGGATTTTCAACTGCTGCGCAATATCCGCAAGATCAACGATACCCAGAAGGAAGTCTTCTTCAACAAGGTCCGCGCGGCCTTGTGGACGCTGCCCGGCAAGCGGCTCGCGGCGCTGGGGCTCTCCTTCAAAGGCGGCACCGACGACATTCGCGAGTCTCCGGCAATCGAAGTGATTCACAAGCTTTTGGAGGCGGGCGCGGTGGTCACTGCCTACGATCCGGCGGCCATGCGGCGCGCCCAGGAGGTGCTGCCGCCCAGCGACAAGATGAGTTATGCCACCGGCATCTACGAAGCGGCGCAAGACGCCGATGCGCTGCTGATTCTGACCGACTGGAAGGAGTTTGCCGAGATCGACCTGACGCGCCTCAACCAGGTGATCCGCTTCCCCATCGTGATTGACGGCCGCAATCTTTACAAACCCAAACGGATGCTGGAGCACGGCTTTACCTATGTGAGCGTGGGCCGCCCGGCAAGCTATCAGGCGCAGGAGGGCAAGCCGCGCAAGATCGTCTTGTAAGACGGATCGAACCGCGCTTCCTCCGCCAATGTTTTTGAAGGGTACGGGCTTTAGCCCGTACATTGACCCATGACAATAAACCGCGGGCTTTAGCCCCTGAGGGAATGTTGGCGTCGCGGCAAGCACTTGCCTGGGTTCCTTAGGCGTCTATTTTTGCTGCGTTACATAACCTTCTCTTGAGTTTTTGGAGCAAGAAACCATTGACCATGCGCGTTCTAGTCACCGGCGCAGCCGGATTCCTTGGCTCGCACCTCACCGACCGTCTACTGGCCGAGGGATACTCTGTTTTCGGCGTCGATAACCTCTGCACCGGCGACCTGGACAACATCGCGCATCTCAAGACCGAGCCGCGCTTCCAGTTTGAAGAGCGCGACATCTGCCTTCCCTTCGATCCTGGGCCGGTGGATTGCGTCTTCGATTTCGCCTCGCCGGCCAGCCCGCCGGAGTATCTCCGCCTGGCCATCGAGACGCTGCGCGTGGGCTCGGTTGGCGTCGAGAACACCCTTGAAATCGCCGCCCGCTACGACGCCTGCTACCTCCACGCCTCCACCTCCGAGTGCTATGGAGACCCGCTCGAGCATCCCCAGCGCGAGAGCTACTGGGGCAACGTGAATCCGGTCGGCCCGCGTTCGGTCTACGACGAGTCCAAGCGCTTTGCCGAGGCCCTGACCATGGCCTACAACCGTTCCCGCGGCGTCAATACGCACCTGGTGCGCATCTTCAATACCTATGGCCCGCGACTGCATCCAAGCGACGGCCGCGTCATCTCCAACTTCATGATGCAGGCCCTGCGCGGAGAGCCGATGACGGTTTACGGCTACGGCAGCCAGACCCGCAGCTTCTGTTATGTGGACGATCTGATCGAGGGCATCTTGCGCCTCGCGCGTTCCGAGGAGCACATGCCGGTCAACATCGGCAATCCCGATGAGTTCACCATCCTGGAGTGCGCGCAGGCGGTCATTGAGGTGACCGGCTCCAAGAGCAAGGTGCGTTATGAGGCGCTGCCAGTCGACGACCCTACCCGCCGCTGCCCGGATATCTCCCGAGCCCGCGCGCTGCTCGGCTGGGAGCCGCGCATCAAGCTAAAGGAAGGCCTGCAAAGATCGCTAGAGTACTTCAAGAGCCATCTGGATTGAAACCATAGCGCTCGCTAAACAGTAGCGCCAGCCAAACAGTAGCGTGGACCTCCCGGTCCACGCTTGTTTCTTTTAAGTCCCCCACCGGCTTTCGCCGACCCACGGGAGATGAAACGGGGTACATTGGCTCCACTTGCCAACTTGCCTGAAGCATCCTCATCACCCGCGCCGTAGGCGCAAAGTTCATTAGCCCCGCGTTTCAACGCGGGGTTGGCTATGCCTACAACTCCCCCGGAGTCCCGTAGGGACGGCGCGAAATCCACCTGAAATGCTAGTTTCAATGAAATCAACTATTTGTAGCCTTGAAAACTCGTTGCTTTGTAACCAGGGCCTGACTTCAGTCGGGCCGCAAATGGCTGAAAAGAACGTTGTGCGTTAGCCCCTGCTACGCTCAATCGCGATTGCAATCTTCGAATAGCCTTTTTTTGAGAATGTTGACTCTTGCCACAGGCTGCCGAGAATCAAAACACCTTCATCCGAATCACCAGATACTTCTTCGGGTCTTCGCGAATGCTCTTCACCAACTGCTGCGCCTGATCCATCGTCTGGTCGGCGTGGTCGTAGAGTGAGCGGTTCTGCACCAGTTGCCCCAGTGTGCCCTTGCCTTCATCCAGACCCGCGAGCATCGCATCCAGCCGGCTGATGGTGTCGTTGAATTTTGTCGCGAATGCAGGATCTTTGGCCAGCAATCCCAGTGTGCCTTTGCCGGCATTGATTTCGGTCACCATCTGATTGGCGTTGGCCGCGGCGGCATTCAGATTCTCATAGAGCCGGTCGTCTTTGAGCAACTTGCCGGCGCTGCCTTTGCCCTCGTCCAACTCAATCGTGATCTTGTTCAGCCGGTCGATCGCCGAGTTGGCGCGGGTATAGAGCGTGTCGTCGTTGACCAGCTTGCCCAGCGACCCTTTGCCCTCAGCCACGGCGCTGGTGACGGTCTGCAAGTCGGTGACAAGCTGTGTGATTTTTCTGGCAAGCTCGGGGTCGTTGATCAACTCGCCCACCGTGCCGCGTTTTGAGTTCAACGAGTCGACCGTCGTCTCGACCTTGTGCAGCAGGTTGTCAACCTCTTTGATCGATTGATTGCTGTTGCGCACAACATCTGAAATGCTGGGCGAACCGCTTGCCTTCAACTCGGCATCGTTGCCCGGAGGCGGACCGCTGGCGCGCGTCGAGGTGATATCCAGATAGCTGTCTCCCAGCACGCCGGCCTGCGCAATCGAGGTGGTTGAATCGGTGTGCAGAAGGCGCAGATACTCGTGGCCGACCAGCATCGTGACCTCGACCGGCGTCGGATTGCGGTCCGGTACCACGCGCACATGCACCACGCTGCCGATCGTCACGCCCTCCAGCGTCACCGGCGCGCCATCCTTCAGCCCAGCGGCATTCTCAAAGTAAGAGCGCAGCGCCAGCTTGCGCGCAAAAAGCCCGCCCGTCGATCCGGACATGAGCAAAATCAGCCCCACCAGCACGGCCATCGCGGCCATCACCAGCGCACCCACTCTCAGTTGCGACCACTGAATCTCTTTGCGGCTTGGCACGGCACTCCTCTGATTTCAATTGCGGAGTAGACGCCTTGAGGATAGCAGAACGGGCGGCGTCACTGCCCGTCTTCAAGCACCACGCTGGCCATGGCAAGCGTCGTGCTGTGGGTAATGGAAAGCGCGGCCCGCGTCGCTCCCAAGTGTGCGGCAAACAGCGCCGCGCGGCCGTGAAAGTGCAGCGTCGGCCTTCCGCCCGGCTCGCGCGCCACTTCAATCTCAAGCCAGCTCACGCCATGGCTGATGCCGGTTCCTAGAGCCTTCGCGCCGGCTTCTTTGGCGGCAAAGCGCGCCGCAAAGCTCTCCGCGGATTTGCGCTTGCGCAAGCAATAGGCCTGCTCCGAGGCGGTGTAGACACGGTCAAGAAAGCGCTGGCCGTAGCGATCGATCGATTGCTGTATGCGCTCGATCTCTGTCAAATCAATTCCGGAGCCCACAATCATACTGCTTTCAAGCTATATCATCCCCCTCAAGTTGTGTTTGGTATTGTGTGTGACGAGGCCTCAGCCGCGCCGCTTGAAGTCCACGCTGTGAGTCCAATTTTGATGGGAGAAAGGCCTATCCAATTACCAGCGCAACACACTAGAGAGCCGCCCGGCGCATGGTTGTATCGAAGCTGGGCAGCCGCCGCCCAACTCCGGCACAAAGATGACGCTGCGCCATCACCCTCCGATAAAGTGGATGTGAAGCTAATGGCCCCCATCCACGAGAGAACCAATCCCATCAGCACCGCCTGGGCTTTGCAGATGAAGGCCATCTCCATCGAAGAGCCTTCACGCTTGGTGCAGACGCTCACTGGCGCAATTCTCGGCTGCGGCGGATGGGTTCTGAGCCGCGGCGCCAATGATACCGGCACCGTCAACATGCTCTTTGAATTCGAGCGCCAGGCTTGCGTTGACATTTACAGCATTATGATCGCCGCGGGGCTTGAGCTGAGTCAGAGCGGGCACATCCGCTTTACCGAGCTCTGCCAATGCACGCGCAGCCACCAGCATGAGTGCGGCACCGATATTGCCAGCATCGACCTCGAGATTCAGACCTTCCCAATCGAGATGCTGCCGGGCATGAACGCCACTGAAACTGCCTGAGAATCGCTAAAACAACCTCAACAGAAAGAGCCTGAGGCGCGGGAAGATGCGCGGCTGTGGAATGGCAGATTCCTGCATGGGGAGCCGGGTTGAGTGTTTTCAACTCCAATATATGGTAGACTAGACCTAGTCTGGTCAAGTCTGCCCAGTCCGGGGGTTTCCATGCAGACCGTCAATATCTACGAAGCCAAAACCCAGCTCTCCAAACTCGTCGATCTGGCCTCCTCGGGCACCGACGTGGTGATTGCCCGCGCCGGAAAGCCGATTGCGCGGCTGACCTGCCTCAACAATCAAGAAAAACGGGACATCAGTTTTGGCGCGCTGGAAGGAAAAGGCTGGATTGCGGAGGACTTCGACGCGCCGCTTCCCGATGATCTTCTAGCGCAATTCGAGGGACGATAGTGCGTCTGCTGCTGGATACGCATATATTTTGCTGGTCGTTTTATGAGCCTGCACGGATCTCCCGCGAGACGCGCCATACGATGAACGGCGCCGAGGCAGTTTTTGTCTCCTCCGCCTCCATCTGGGAGGTTGCCATCAAGGTGCGGCTGGGGAAGATGAACGCCGATCCGCAAGAGCTCTTCGACCAGATTGCGGCGAACGGCTTCCAGGAACTGCCGGTGCGGTCAAAACACGCCCTTCTGATCGCCAACCTGCCCATGCACCACTCCGATCCGTTTGACCGCCTGTTGATCGCTCAGGCAATGAGCGAACCGCTGCATCTGCTGACCGCCGATGCGCAGCTCAAGCCTTATAGCGAACTGGTGATCCTGGTTTAGTGCATTTTCACCATTAGTGCAAGCACCGCTGGGTGCACCATCCTTATTCCTTTTTTCTGCGCAAGGGTGGGATGCCTCGAAACCCAACCGGAATTCCGTTCGTCAGGCGCAGTCCAGCTTGCGGCTGCAAGTTGCCGCTGCAAGTTGTGGCTGCAATGGACTATCGCTAACTTGCTAACTCGCCATCACCGCGAAGCGGTGGCTGACTTGCCGGTTTTTACAAACCGCCTCGCCCAGTCCTCTTGTTCAAAGAGAGCGAAACACAACAAAGTCGAAGAGCCTGCATCTTGTATGTATAGCGCAAGGGTGAAATATCACCACATTAATTAATCGTTATACAACCCTGTTAGCCCTACGCCTAAACTTCCCCGCCCTTCACTCGCGAAGCCGCCTTCTCGCGATACATCTCCGCATCGGCGCGGTCCACCAACTCCTTCAAGCCATCGCCTGCCAGCCGCTCGGCCAGGCCAATCGAGGCCGCCACCTTCAGCTTCACCGCCGCCCCGCTGCCCTGTACCGTGTAATTTCCGCAGACCCACTCCCGCAGCCGGTCGGTCTGCGCCTGGGCTTCGCCCAGCGCGCAATGAAAGAGCAGAATGAACTCATCGCCGCCCCAGCGGCCAATCGTGTCTGTCGCGCGGCAGATCGAGCGCATCTTTGCCGAGAACTTTTTCAGCAGTTCATCGCCCACCAGGTGGCCATGCTCGTCGTTGACTCGCTTGAATCCATTCAGATCCAGAATCGCCACGCAGAACGGCGCTCCGATGCGCAGCGATTGCTCGATCTGCGCCTCCACCCACGGCCGGCTGCGCAGCCCCGTCAACGCATCGCGCGAGGCAATCTCCTCGGCCTCTTCCAATCGCGCCTGATATTTCGTGACCTTGGCCTTCAATTGATCGATCGCCGCGCGGCCTTCCGACGTCATCCGGTCGATCGAAATCTTCAGATCCGAGGCGCTCTTCTTGATCGACTCGCGAATCTCGGTCAGATCCTCCAGATTCGCAATCCCCCGCAGCCGCGCCGTCACATCGGTGATCTGCTGCGCGCAGCGCTGATCCCGCTCGCCCACAGACTCAGCCGTGTGCGCCATCACCAGCAGAATCTCCTTCACCTCGGTCGTCTTCTGCCGGTAGTGCTGCGCCGTCCGCTGCCCCCACGCTTGCAATTGATTCCGCACGCCGGCTTCGGTGCTCCCAACAATCTCCGCTGAAAACTCCCTGCACAAACTCTCACCCAGCCGCGCCAGTCCCTGCTTCAACTCCTCGCCCAGCGCCGGGCAGGCATTCTGGCCGCAGTTGCCCATCTCGGACAGCGTCGAGCGGTAGGCCGCGACGATTCCCAGCAGCAGCGCCTCGGTCTTAGCATTCAGCTCTTCGTTCGAGCCCGGCTCTGCCTCTTCAAGATATTGCTTGATTGAAATCATCGAACCTCGCCATCATCGGACCATGCCATCCTTGAACCTGGCCATCCTTGCCCCATGCTTGTGTTCCGGCCGCGGAGTAGGAATACGGGCGCGCCAACTCTGGTTATCGGCGCCGATAGATGATTTCATTAATTCTCATTTTTGCCTTTCATCCCGCTTGACCGCTCTCTTATTTTCGTGGTTCCGGCCCCCCAAAGACAGCTCTTCGCGGTTGGGGAAATTCTAGGGTCGGATTTAGAATTCAGGTTGTAGGCCGCGCCTTTTTTTGAATGCATTTGTAAGTTCCAGTACGAAAGTAGACTTTCATTCATGAGATGCCACGCTGCATTGCTGTATATTGCTCCCGTCCTGCTAATCTTCACCTCTCATCTGACCGCCCAGCAGTCGGACTCTACTTTTGTTATGCACCTTCAAACTACCTTGACGCTGGTTGATGGAATAGCCGAACAGCGAGACCCCGAATCCCACAATCCAAAGCTGCTCACATCGCTTCAGATGAGCGACTTCCGCCTCTTCGATAACGGGCATGAAGTCCCCATCGAGACCCTGGATACCGGCAATTCAGTTCGCCCCATAGCTCTCTGGCTGATTGTGCAATGCAATATGGGTTTCCAGGAAAACTGGGCATCCGGCTTTTTGCAAGACAAGACCCCGTACCTCAAGCCGGCTCTGGCCCACCTCGGTAAAAACGATCTTCTTGGCGTAGCGCATTGGTGCGACAACGGAGAGGAAGCCATCGATCTTACCCTTGGCACAGATGCCGATGCAGCTTTGCAGACCATTGAGAATCTTCTCTTCGCACCGAAGAAATCAGGCTATAACCGGGCAGGAGAGTTGGCCATGCAGAACATGATTCGCCAGATCGATCAGAGTACACGGAATGCCAAGCTCTTGCATTCGACCGGCTTGGAGACTCGACCGATCTTCGACAGTTCCCGTCTGCCTGTCTTCCTCTTCCTCTACGGCGACCACTCCGCTACCAACTCTTCGGAAGCCAGAGCCATCATTTCCGATGTGCTGGAATCCGCCGGCATGGTCTTTGGCCTGAGCAATGCGATGGGCGCCTGGTTCATGAATGGGGATTACATGGGAAAAACGTGGAATCTTGTTCATACCTACGCAAGAGAAACCGGCGGCGAATACTACGCAACATTGGACCCGGAAAAGTACGCCTCCGCCCTCGACTACATCCTCACTCAGCTTCGCTTGCGCTATACGCTCAGCTTCAAGCCTGCCAAACTGGATGGCAAGACGCACGAACTCCGTGTCGAATTGACTCCGGCGGCGCAAAAGAGGTTTCCCAAAACAGCTTTGCGCTTTCGCAGCCAATACATCCCGCTGCCGCCCACTGAGTAGCCTCTAGATTCCTATGCGCCCAAACCCAGCCAATCGGAACTATCAATAGAAGCGGTCCACTAACCTTTTGTAGCCCGCAAACTCCACCCGCCAGTTTTCATCGCGCCAGCGCAAACCGCTGGTTTTCACTGGTTGGAGGGGCCTAAAAAAAAATATTTCCGGTTCGCTTTTTATTCGCTATAATGCGCTCATGGCTGTCACACGTAGGCAAAAAGAGATTCTCGACTTCCTGGAGTCGTTCGTAGTCCGCAACGGCTATTCACCGTCGTTTGAGGAGATTGCGCGCGGCATGGGGCTGAAGAGCCTGGCAACCGTGCATAAGCACATCACCAACCTTGAGAAAAAAGGCTTGTTGGACCGGGTGCATAACCGCAGCCGCTCCATCGACGTAGTGCCGCCTGGTTCGCGAACCCGCACAAGCGACCGGCTCCCGCTGATGGGACGCATCGCTGCCGGCATGCCGGTCGAGGCACTTGAAAATGAGGAGAGCATCTCGCTGCACGATGTGGTGGGCAACCACGACGTCTTCGCCCTTGAAGTCCGCGGCGACTCCATGCGCGACGAGCACATCATCAGCGGCGATTATGTTCTTGTGGAGAAGACGCGCACCGCGCGCCAAGGCGAGATCGTTGTGGCCCTGGTGCGAGGCTCCGAGACCACGCTCAAGCGCTTCTACACCGAAGGCAGCCTGGTGCGCCTCCAGCCCTCCAACGCCGAGATGAATCCCATCCGCATCCGCGCCACTGATGTCGCCATTCAGGGCCGCGTGCTGGGCGTGCTGCGCAAGTACCGGTGAAGCGAGGGACTAGGGAACAGGGACTAAGCTGAAAATGAGCGACGTTAACTAACGCGCATGGCAAGCAGGTCGAGGAAGGTTTTTTCCAGTCCCTGTTCCCTGTTCCCTGTTTTTCATCACGCCAGCAGGCGCTTGACCTTCTCTTCAATCACGTCCTGTGGGACAAAGCCGACAATCTGATCGGTCACTTTGCCACCCTTGAAAAACAGCAGCGCCGGAATCCCGCGAATCCCGAAGCGGGAAGGCGTGGCGCCATTCTCGTCCACATTCATCTTGGCCACCTTCAGCTTGCCGGCGTTGCCTGCCGCCACGGCCTCCACCACCGGCGAAATCGCCTTGCACGGGCCGCACCACACAGCCCAGAAATCCACCAGAACCGGCTGCTCGCTTTTGAGCACCTCTTGTTCGAACGTTGCATCGCTTACTTCCAGAATTCCCGAGCCCACCATGATCCTCCTTGCAATTGCAGTGCATAGTTAGTGTATCTTTTTTTCCCTGCCCTCATGGGATGCGGCTAAGCTCGTGAAAGTCGCATTTCGTCCTGGATCGTCCACGGAAGATCGAACCAAGCAGGTATCTTCCAACAGAGCCTGAGGCTTTACGGCCAGTGGCCCATCCAAGGAACCTGAATGGAAGCGCATCGTGCCGACTGCCTTTTGTTGCCGACGCAGTGTCGTTTCCGGCAGCAGCCTCCTCGCCGCCGGCAACCTCCTCGCCCGCGCCGTAGGCGCAGTGGTTATTAGCCCCGCGTTTCAACGCGGGGTTGGCTATGCCTGCAATTCCCCGGAGTCCCGTCGGGACGGTGCTCAGGCTCTTGGTTTTCTTGATTTTTTTGATGGAAGAAATGAAATCACAAACTATGGCGACTCTGTTAAATGCCAAACTGCAACTGCCGCCCCGCAGATCTAAGGTTTTTACGTATTCAAATAGTTATCAAAAACACGTCCCCGCAAATTAGAAGCGCCCGTGATCCTCAAAGGACCACGGGCGCTAGAGCAGCCCTCCCCCAGAACTGCCCACGTGCAAAATGTAGGTGTTTTCGGAGCAAATAGCAAGAAATCTTGAGTAATTGAAAAAAGTAACGATATAGCACAGTTTTCGAGGCTCATAAAGTAACCTCAGCACGTGTATCTGTGCGTATTTTTTGCCCATTTTGGAACAGATTTTTGACCGTTTTTCCTTATTCCGAGCACTTGCACGTCGTACTGTGCGGCAAAATCTGCGTCTTAGAGCCCTTGTAACCCCAAAAACGCCTCGCCAGCGCCGGTATTCTCCAGCTTGCAGAGCTTCAGTTCCGGCTTCATTTGCCCATCCAGCGCGGCGTAAATTGCAGCCTCTGCCGCGGGCACAAACGCTTCGCTGCCAACCACCATCAGCACCGAAGGCCCTGCTCCGCTCAGTGCCGCGCCCAGTATTCCGTGCGCGCCGGCCAGCGGCAGCAGCGGCAGCAGCAGCGGACAAAGCGGCGCGCGATACGGCTGGTGAATGTGGTCCTGCATCGCCACGCGCAGCAGGTCGCCGCGCCCCTGCGCAAAGGCCAGACCCAGCAGCGCGGCAGACTGAATGTTCGCCACCACGTCGGCGCGCGGATAGCACTCGGGCAGCATCATTCGCGCCTTGCTCGTTGCCAGCGCCTCGGACGGCAGCACCACAATCGCTCTCCACTCGGCGGGCGGCGTCACGCGCGCCACATGCACGCGGCGTCCCTCGCAAAACGCGGAAACAAAGCCGCCCAGCCAGCAAGCCGAGACGTTGTCCGGATGCCCTTCGAGCGCCGTAGCTTCTTCCAGAATCTGTTCTGAACTCCAACCCAATTTTCCGAAATGCACCGCCAGCGCAATCGCCGCCAGCCTTCCCGCAGCCGACGAACCGCAGCCCATCCCCAGCGGAATCTCATTGTTCATCTGAATCGCGAGCGGCGTCACCGGCCGCCCATTCGCCGTCAGAATATCTTTGTAAATCTCCAGAATCAGATTGTTCTCGAGCCGCGCCACGTACTCGCTGTTCCGCCCCGTCGCGGCAATCGAAAACTCCGCCGCCGCCTCGGCCTTAATCTCCAAATAGAAATCGAAGGCCACCGCCGCGGCATCGAAGCCCGCGCCAAGATTGGCCGAGGTCGCCGGCAGCCGCAGCCTCATGCCGCCGGGAGTCGCTTGCATTCCCTCGCTCATCCCACACTGTCCTTCAGCGCGGCCAGCACCGCGGCCGGCGTCGCATCCACCACGCGCGCGTTGCGCTGCAATCCGGCAATCTCCGCTTCCTTGCCCACGCTCTCGTCCGCGCTCAGCAGCGTGCCGCGATGGAAATCGATCGTGTAATCGGCATCCTTGAGCGTGTGCCCGGTCAGCACCAGCACCACCGTCTCGCCCCCTGCAATCCTGCCCTCCGCGCGCAGCTTCTTCAACCCCGCCAGCGTCACGGCCGAGGCCGGCTCGCAGCCCAGCCCCTCGGCGCCAATCTCGGTCTTCGCAATCGCAATCTCCGCCTCGCTCACATCCAGGCACCAGCCGCCCGTCTCTTGAATCGCGCGCGCCGCCTTGCGCCAGGACGCCGGATTGCCAATGCGAATCGCCGTCGCCCGCGTGTGCGCTTCCACGGGATCAAGCTGTTCGGCATTGTGATCCGTAAAGCTGCGCACCAGCGGATTGGCCCCCACCGCCTGAATCACGCTGATCTTCGGCATCCGCGCCGTCAGCCCCAGTTCATGCAGCTCGCGGAAGCCCTTGCCCAGCGCCGAGCTGTTGCCCAGGTTGCCGCCGGGAACAATCAGGTGGTC
>CAZDYU010000069.1:0-23082 GCA_964509755.1 uncultured Occallatibacter sp.
GGCAAGGCGACGCTGACGACCTCATTCGCCACAGCGGGAACCTACTCGCTGACCGCTGTCTACGCTGGATCGACGACCTACGCCACCAGCACTTCGACCGCGGTTTCAGTGACGGTCGGTTCGACGGGCAGCTTCACGCTTGGAGTTTCCGGCACACCGACTGTAGTTCAAGGCTCAAGCACCACCCTAACGATCACCGTAACGGACGTAAGCCCGTTTAGCGGCACTGTAACCCTAAGCTACCCTGCGGCGTCGGGCGGCATCACGATCTCAGGATGCACCAGCCCCATTACCGGCAATGGCAGTTGCGTGCTGACAATAACCGCCAGCAGCACGGCTACTGTCGGTGGGTTCGCTTTCACCCTCACCGGCACATCCGGAACGCTGACAAGCAGCGCCACTCTCACGCTCACGGTGACGGCGAAGCCCGGCTTTACGATCTCATGCGGGGGATTGACTGTGGTAGCAGGCGGCACCGGTACTTGCCCCATCACGGTTACCGACACAGGCGGATTCACCGGCAGTGTAACGCTAGCCGCCTCAGGCCTGCCTACCGGCGTAACGGCCGCATTCAGCACCAATCCAACCACTACGACGAGCGTACTGACGATCACGGCCAGCAGCGCGGCTACACCGGGCACGTTCACGATCACCATTACCGGAACCTCCGGCACAACTACCTACACGATTACCTGCACTATAACGATCACCGCCCCGGTAACCGCGAATGCCGTAGTCACCGTGAACCCGGCTAATACCGGCGTGGCTGTCAGCAATACGATTCTCGGCATGAATCTGGCCTCCTGGTACGACGTGATCGCAAACGATGCCGGAATTACATCTGCATTCGAGGCGAACGGCATCAAAGCGGTTCGCTGGCCAGGTGGATCGTGGTCTGATATCTACCATTGGTCCACCAATACCAATTGCTTCAGCTCCACCGATGGCGCTCCCGCCGCGAACGACACGTTTGCGAATTTTGTAAACGATATCGCCATTCCCGCTGGGCTGGATGTATCGCTCACCGCGGATTACGGCACCAACGCCGCCTGCACCGGCGGTGGCGATCCAACCGAAGCTGCCTCATGGGCCGCCCAGGCAGTGACTCTCAAGGCCAACGTAAGCCACATTACCGTCGGCAATGAGGAGTACGGAACCTGGGAAGAGGATCTGCACTCTCCCGCGCACGACCCCACAACGTACGCCAACGCCGTCGCAACGGGATACTATCCTGACATCAAGGCGGCTAGCCCCAACGTCCTGGTCGGCGTCCTGGTTCAGCCGGACTATACATGGGATTCGATCGTGCTCGCCAACGCCAAGTACGATTTCGTCGAGTTCCACTACTATCCCGAAACGCCAGGATCGGAGAACGACACTACGCTGATCCAGACGGGCGCAACGGGCCTGACCACCTACATCAACAAAATCAAGACGGAACTGACCACGGCCGGCCATTCCGGCACACCCATTTATGTGGGCGAGATCGGCGCGCCTTATAGCAATCCTGGCAAACAGAGCTGGTCGATCACTCAAGGTCTGTATGCCGGCCAGGTGCTGGGCGAAATGATGAACGACGGCGTCACGCGCCTGACCTGGTGGATTGGCTTTGGCAACTGCAACGGCCAAGCCGGCAACGATAGCTCTTCACTCTATGGATGGCAGAACTTCGGAGCCTACAATGTCTTCTCCGACGGGCCCAGCGATCCTACCTGCCCCAGCGGCAGCACGGCTCCTGATTGGGGTCCCATCGGCACTCCGTCTCCCACCGGGCGGGCCTTCCAACTCTTCAGCCAGGTGGCCGTCAACGGCGAGAAGGTGCTGACCCCAACCGTTACCGGCGACACGACCGATGTAGTTGCGTATGCAGCTACCCATAGCGGCGGCACGGCGCTGGTCCTGTTCAACCGCAACGAAACCACCAGCGAGACGGTCCAGATCACAGTGACCGGCGTGACCTCGGCGGCCGGAGTCACGGAAACCACCTACAACAAGGCGCTCTATGATGAGACGGACGCAACCACACCTGTCTGGGCCGCGCCTACCACCACCAGCCTCGGCACACAGACCCTGCCGATGACTCTCACCTTGACCCCGTGGAGCATGAACGTGGTCATTATCCCCTAAGAGATGCGGCAACTCCGCTTCTCTTGAAACCGCCCGCAACCGAATGCCCCAGACCTCACAAGGCCTGGGGCATTCTGCTTTTGCGATCGATGCAACAAGATACCGAAGGGCCGCCGGCCGCATCGGCCAGCAAGTATACTTTTTATTGACTCACAGACCGGCTTGCAGACTCATGGAGCAGACGATTCCAAACCCAGTTGAAAAGCTTTCTCGACGACAGCTTCTGCGCAACTTTGCCGCCGTGGCCGCCGCCTCTCCTTTCAGCGGGAGCCTGCTGAGCCGCGCCGCTTCCTTGTCCGCGCCGTGCGCCTTCGAGGAGGTTCCGGCCTCGGCGAGCGGAATTCACTGGGTGCACGATGCGGGCCGATCGGCGGAGAAGTATCTGCCGGAAAGCAGCGGCGCGGGCTGCGCCTTCTTCGATTACGACCAGGACGGCTGGATGGACATCTATCTGGTCAATAGCGGCAAGGCAAACTTTTTTACCCCGGCCAAGCCGCTGCGGAATGCGCTTTACAGGAACAATCGCGACGGGACGTTTACAGACGTGACGGAGAAGGCGGGCGTGCTGGGCGGCGGGTACGGGATGGGCGTTGCGGTGGGGGATTACAACGGCGACGGATTTCCCGACATATATGTTACGCAGGTGGGGCGCAACATACTCTATCGCAATAACGGCGATGGGACATTTACCGATGTGACGGAGAAGGCGGGCGTGGCGGCGCCCGGCTGGAGCACCAGCGCGGTCTGGTTCGATTACGACAACGATGGGAAGCTGGATCTGTTTGTCTGCCAGTTTGCCGAGTTCGACATGAATCACGGATGCGGCAAGGATGCATCGGGAATTCGCCACTACTGCATTCCGACGACCTTTAACCCGGAGCCGAGTTGGCTCTTCCACAATAACGGCGATGGAACCTTTACCGACGTGAGCAAGGCGACGGGGATTGCCGGGCACCTGGGCAAGGCCTGGGGCGTGGTGGCGGCCGACCTTAATAACGATGGAAAGATGGACCTGTTCGTTTCCAACGATACGGTGCCGAATTCCCTCTACATGAATCGCGGAGGCCGCTTCGAGGAGGTTGGCCTGGCGGCCGAGGTGGCCTACAGCGCCGATGGCCGCGCGCGCAGCGGCATGGGCGTCGACGCGGCCGATTTCAATGAAGACGGGCTCTGCGATATCTTCCTGGCCAATATCGACGAGGAGTTCTTCTCGCTCTACCAGAACAACGGCGACGGCTCCTTTGATGACGTGGCGACGCCGCTGGGCATCGGCATGTCAACCCGTTGGATGAGCGGCTGGGGGCTGAAGTTCTTCGACTACGACAACGACGGCGATCTGGACCTGATTGCGGCCAGCGGCTTCCCGGATGACTTGCTCGATTCGGCCACATCGTCGATTCAGTGGCGTCAGCCGCTGCTCCTCTTTCACCACGAAGGCAAGAAATTCCGGGATGTAAGCGCGCAGAGCGGGCCGGTCTTTGCCAGAAAGTTCCCCGCGCGGGGGTTGGCGATTGGCGATTTCCACAACGACGGCGGGATTAGCGTGCTGATTAGCAATAACAATGAGGCTCCGCTGCTGCTGCGCAATAATGTGGGCAAGATGAACAATTGGCTGGGCGTGAATTTGGTTGGGCGCAAATGCAACCGCGATGCTGTGGGTGCCCGGATTAGTTATGGGGCCGGAGATCTGAAGCGCGGCAGGTTCAAGGTCGGCGGAGGCAGCTTTCTCTCAGCGCACGATCCGCGCTTGGTGCTGGGCATTGGTCAGCGGGTCAAAATCGATTGGCTGGAAGTGAAGTGGCCTCTGCCCAGCGGAGCCGTGGAACGCTTCACCGATCTGCCTCTGAATCGCTATATCACGATCGAGGAAGGCACGGGGAAGTGGAAGTAGACAAGCAGCGTCGTGCTGAGGCAGTTGAGAGCGTGGGAGCGATGGGTTGAAAAAGCAGCGGCTGTGAAAAAACTTCACAAAAAGGGGAATATAGGGCGAATCTGGCATGGGGATATGTGACCGAATCGCAAAAAAAGTTAGCTGAAAAACCATAGAAAACCTATGAAATACAGGAGTTTTTCGGAGGGGGTTTCGTAAGCCGTAAGTTAAGGATAAGATATTTTAATTAAATGGTTTACGTTGACTTTGACGGACGATTTAGAGGTCTTATTTTCGCCTACAGGCCCTCATTTCATTCCTGCATCGTTTCCAGTTCATTCAGGTCTCAGCGTGAATGAGGTTTTTCTGGAAAATAATCTGTTGACAGGCCAATGTGCCCGCGTTCACAATGTGTGGCGAGTCAAAAAGCACGATTTTTTCGTCTTGGATGGGGGCATATCCCGCTGTCCGGGGCATTGCGTCTTGTCTGTGACGATGAACTTTGTGCTAATTTTGACCGGTTTTCCTTCTGAGGTGAAGCAAGAAGCCAGAAGGAGAGCACATGACAATTGTTGTCAGGAGACCAAATGATGCAAAGAGGAATCGGAAGAAGTGGTTCTGCGTCCCGATTTAGCGTTGGGATACGCGCGCTATTCACGATCATCATGCTGGTGGCGGTTCCCGTCGCCCTGCATGCACAGGCCTATTACGGCTCCATCGTCGGCAACGTGTCCGACGTGAACGGCGCTGCCGTTCCGGGAGCAAAGGTTACTGCCACCGCCAACGCGACGGACGTCAAGTCCTCCACCACCACCTCCGGCTTGGGCGCTTATACCCTGGCTCAGTTGGCAGTTGGAACCTACACAGTCCGCATTAGCGCCCCTGGATTCAAGGAATTTGTCGCCACCGGCGTCGAAGTCCACGTGTCCACAAACACTGAACAGAATGCCAGCCTGCAAGTCGGCGCGGTCGGCACATCCGTGACCATCGTGGCCGATCAAGTCCAGGTGGAAACCACCTCGGCTGCGGCTGGTGAAGTCATCACCGGCTCTCAGCTCCGCGAGCTTCCGCTGAACAGCGAAAACTTCGTTAGCTTGACTCAGCTCTCTCCAGGCGTTTCCGCGGCTGCCAGTTTTGATGGCGTCGGCAAGGGCCTCGAGGGCGGCGTCAACTTCTCCGTCAACGGCAACCCCTACACCAACAACCTCTTCCTGGTTGACGGCGTGAACAACAACGACATGGGTTCGGGCCGCACCATCCTTGTTTATCCGGCGGTTGACACCATTGCCGAATTCAAGATGATTCGCAACTCGTTCGGCGCTGAGTATGGCCAGGCCTCTGGCGCGGTCATCAGCGTTACCACCAAGTCCGGTCAGAATCAATTCCATGGCGGCTTCTTCTATTCCGGCCGCAACGACAAGCTCGATGCCAACGACTGGGCCTCCAAGAACAACGGCACAGGCAAATCAAAGCTGCGCAAGAACGACTACGGCTACAACGTCAGCGGTCCGGTCAAGAAGGACAAGCTGTTCGTTTGGTGGAACCAGGAATGGGACAAAGACATCGACGGCAGTTCCTACGGCGCTTGCGTTCCGACGGTTGACGAAGGCAATGGCGATTTCAGCCACAACGGCACAGCCTCCACCGATCAATGCGGAGCAGCTGTTCCGGGAGCCGGAACCAACGCAGCTTTCCCGGCGTATGAGAGCACGAACGGTGGCCAGACGCTCTCCAGCGTCGATACGGGCGGCCAGTTGATTGGGCAGTTCTTCCCGTCTCCCAACCTCACCACGATCGGCAGCAACGGCTACAACTGGGCAACTCCTGTCAACAATCCACTGAACTGGAGTGAGTGGAACGTACGTCCGGACTTCGATATCAACAAGTCGAACCGCGTCACCTTCCGCTGGACCAACGATTCCTGGACCAACCCCTTCCCGAATAACGGATCGGGCTTCTGGGGCGATTCCGAATTTCCGACGGTCGGTTCCAACTGGAGCCAGCCCTCCAAGAGCATCATGGCCAAGGTGAGTTCGACTATCTCCAACAGCCTGGTCAACGACGTTGAATTCGGTTATGGCCACAACGCCATCATCACCACGCTGGCAGGCCAAAGATCGCAGATTGTTGGTGAAATTGCCGCAGCTTATCCGGCATTGTTCCCGGCCTCGCTCAAGCAGAAGGACGAGTTCTTCGGCGGATGGGGTGGACTTGGACCCTACGGCTCCTCCGAGGGTGAGTCTTCCTTCTGGAATATCGCTCCCTACAAGAACCACGAAGACCTTTACACCGTTCAGGACAACCTGTCCAAGGTAAAGGGCAACCACCTGCTGAAGGCTGGCGCCTTCTACAGCACCAACGCGAAGATTGAAGACGGCGGCAACGGCGCGGATCGTCCGACCCTGCCTAGCTCCGTCGCCAAGGGCGCTACCTGGGCCAGCACAGATACCGGCAACGGACTCGCCAATATCCTTATTCCTGGCGCGCCCGCAACCGGAACCAGCCCCGCTGGATACCTGCCGCAAGGCTTCACAGGCATCTCCGAAGGCAGCCAAGACATCACGGCGAAAGTCAAGTGGCATGACTTCGAGTGGTATCTGACGGATAGCTGGAAGCTCAGCAGAAACCTCTCGGTCGACCTCGGCTTCCGCTGGTCCTTCTACTTTGAACCGTATTCGGATGACAACCAATGGGCAAACTGGAACCTGGCGGACTGGACTCAGGCTGCGGCAACCACCAACCCCGGCGACTCCTGCAACGGTCTCGTCGTTGCCAAGGGAACCCACCCCTGCGAGGCTGCCAACAAACTTATGAATGGTTTGGGGATCCAGATTGGACCCTACGCGGGAGGAGCGCTTTCCTCCGGAACGCAAGGCAGCAACGCCGCGCTGGTCAACGAGAACTACCACGATATCGCTCCTCGTGTCGGTATCTCGTGGGATATCCGCGGCAATGGCAAGACAGCTCTTCGTCTTGGCGGCGGCCAGTTCTATCAGCGTGAAATCACAGGCATCGACGAAGGCATGGAGAAGGGTACGCCGTTCTCACTTTCCGCCTCCTCAACCCGTAGCATCGATACGGCACCCACCAGCGGCGGCGCATCGCTTTCACCCAACTATGCCAAGGATCCGTTGGGTAACACTCCGAACTCCTGGCAGTGGAACGTCACTCTAGAACAGGAACTGGCGAAGAACACCACCTTGGAAGTCGGCTATGTCGGCAACACCGGCGTTCACCTTACCTCAATGCGTGCCTTCAACCCGATACCTCAGACCGAATGGCTGTCTGCCGCTCTTGACGGCGCCAACGGTACGGGCAACCCTGGCTGCGGCGCAGCCGATTCACGCCCGGCCTGCAACTTTGCTCAGATTCAGGGCTTTGAGCGCACGGGCCATGCCACCTATCACTCGCTGCAGACCTTGTTCAAGTCCCAGATCGGCGCATCGACCTTCCAGGCCTCTTATACCTGGTCGCACTCGATCGGCGACGTGGAAATGGACAACTCCTCCGGCACCGCCAACCAGGAAGCAAAGACGGTTAACGGGAATGCAATCATTCTCGGCAAACCGGCCTCCGCTCTGGATAAGGGTGACACCAGCATCAACCGCCCCAACATCTTAGTGGCCAACGAAGTCTACTATCTGCCCAAACTGGCCAACAAGAACATTGCTCTTCGCGAGACGGTTGGCGGATGGCAGGTAAACAGCATCTTCAGCTATGCGCACGGCAGCTCGTTGACGGCCTTTGCCAACGGCGGCTATACCAATGCGTACTATCTCGATTGCCAGCCGGGTGCTACCTGCTCCGATGGAACAATCAACCTAACTGCCGCGCCGGTAGCGACCAAGGCTTCGCAAACGATCAGCCAACTGATCGGTACCGGTTACAATGGCAACAACCGTCCGTTGCTCGCAAAAGGTCAGCAATGCGACACCAATGGATATGGGGTTCCGCCGAACCAGGTTCTGAATGCAAATGCATTCACGCTGGTTGGCTACAATCTGGGCACGGTCACCAAGGGCATTGAAACCCGCGGTTCTTGCTACGGTGGTCGTACGGTCGACTGGGATGCTCAGATCGCCAAGAACTGGGAGATCAAGGAGAAGTATCGCATCAAGTTCTCCATGGACTTCTTTGACCTCTTGAATCACCCGAACTTCAATACCAGCGGCTTGGAAGGCACTGGATGGGCTCCAAAGAATGTCGGCTGCGGTGCGATCATTGTTGTCGATGGTACGAGAACCACTGCTCCCTGCAGCGCCTCTAACCCACAAATCAGTGGATATGCCTACAATTCGACAGAAACTGCCTCTCAAGCGCTGATTGACTATGCCAATCCGAATGTTACCGGTTTTGGCGCAGTTACCGCTCTGGCCAGTGGCAAGGGCTTCCGCGAAATCCAGTATGCTCTGAAGTTCTCGTTCTAATAGAGAGCTTCCACAACAAGCAGCAAGCAACAAACAAACTGCGGAGCGCTGGTACAGGCTCCGCAGTTTGTTGTTTGCGATAGAATCGATAGGACATCCGTTCATGAAGTTCAATCACTTACAATTCGTAATTCGAGCCGTGATTTTCATGCCCGGCGCCGCTTGGTGCGCGGTCCTTGCCGTTGCGCTTCTAACGCCTCTGGCCGTGAACGCTCAGGCTGGGCAGCATTCGCCTGCCAAAGATGACCTTGAGGCGCGCGTGGCGGCCGCCGCAAAGGCGCGCGACGCCGGAGATCCGGTAGCCATCGCCAGGGCGAATTATCTGGTTATAGCAGAAACCGAGCGCGAGATTGCCGAACTCAAGCTCGTGGAATCTGCTGACAGCGAGGCGGTTGAACTGTATCGCAGTTCCCTGCAATATGAAGAGACCCCCGGCGCTTACACCGCGTTGGCCTTTGCAGAGACGCAAGCCGGCGATCTGGACCGGGCGATCCAGTTTTCGCGCAAGGCGCTGGCTGCCGACCCCGGAAACCTGCGCGCCGAGAGGATTCTGGCCAGCGCTCTGGACCAGAAAGGCGAGTACGTCGAGGCGGTCGAGCCCTTCAGCAAGATCGCAAAGGCAGAGCCGACGGTCGATAACCTTTACCCTCTGGCCGAGTGCCTGCTGCAAACCCAAAAGCCGGAGTACAAGGCGCGGGCCGCGCAGGTATTCGAGCAGATGAAGAAGATCGCCGGCGACAGCGGCTCACTGCATGTGCTTATGGGGCGCGCCTATCGCGACGGGGACGATATGCAGACGGCGATTCGCGAATTCAATCGCGCGATCGCAATCGATCCTCGCA
Organism: uncultured Occallatibacter sp.; assembly: GCA_964509755.1. GTDB lineage: Bacteria > Acidobacteriota > Terriglobia > Terriglobales > Acidobacteriaceae > Telmatobacter. Next base: position 9,267 of record CAZDYU010000069.1, read on the forward strand.
CGCCGCACGCGCATTATTTTCTGGGCCTGGCTGAACTTGTCCTCAGCGATTGGAAGCCAACGGCGGAGGCCGAAGCCGCGCTGAAGCAGGAGGCCGAGTACTACCCTGGGGACTATCTGGCGAATTTCATGTCGGGACTTCTTGCCTCGGAGGAGCACCAGTATGAGGAATCCGGCAAGTATCTTCTGGCTGCCTCCAGAATCGACCCATCATCGCCCGATCCGGCGCTTTTTCTGGGGTTGAATGCTTTCTCGCAAAATCAAATGGATGTTGCCGAGAAAATGCTGCGCAGGGCAGTAGAGCTTACCGGCAGCGACGAGTCGCGCGCGAACTATCAGATACGCCGGGCCTATGTGGATCTATCGCGCATTCTCTTCAGCAGCGGACGGCAGCCTGAGAGCGATGTTTTTGCCGCCAAGGCGCGCGCGCTGCAAAACAAAACAATGGTCGACACCCAGCAGACGGTTACAAAGATGATGGCGGCGGGCGGGACCAGCGGCGCGGCAGCCGTAATGCCGCTGATCCAACCGGAGTCGGCGGCCGCCGTCAAAAAGAGCGACGATCCCTTTGCACAGCGCAAGTTGACGCCAGAGCAGCTTGCGGCAGCCGAGGCGCGCGAGCAAACGCTGCGCACTGTGCTGGCGCTGGCCTTCAATGATCTGGCTACATCGGAAGCTATCGGGGGGAATTATGCCCTGGCTCTAGGCAACTATCAGCAGGCGGAGAAATGGGATAAAACGCTTTCGGGGCTTGAGAAGAACCTCGGTCTCTGCGCCTACCGGATTAAAGATTACCCTGAGGCGATTCGCGGCCTTTCACTGGCGCTGGCGCAGCAGAGCGACTCCTCGGCGCTGCGCGCAATGCTTGGCCTCTCCTATTTTGCCTCGAATCATTTTGCCGAGGCCGCTCAAAGCTTTGCGCCTCTGGGACCGCGCGGAATGCAGGACAGTGAAACCGGCTACGCGTGGGCGGCCTCCCTGGCGCACACCGGCGACCTGGATAAGGCGACTGAGGTATTGACTGCCTTTGAGGCCGAGCCCCGCTCGAACGATGTTCTTCTGCTCACTGGCCAACTGTGGACGGAGATCGGCGATTATGCGCGCGCAGTCGCCAGCCTGCAACGGGCGCTCGACTCCGACCCCGCGCTGCGCAAAGCGCATTTTTACAAGGGGCTTGCCTACATTCACTGGACGCATTGGCCGGAGGCGCAAAAGGAATTTCAGGCCGAGATTAGTCTGGCGCCGGGCGACCTCGATGCCGAGTATCACCTTGGCTTTGTATACTTGCAACAGTCGCGCGTCGACGATGCCGCATTGCTCTTTACCCAGGTAATCGCCGTCGATCCGGAGTACGCCAACGCCCAGTATGAATTGGGCAAAATACTGCTGGACCGGGGCCAGGTGGCGGATGCGGCCAGTCATCTTGAGGCCGCGGCCCGGCTTCGTCCGGAGACGGACTACATGCACTACCAGTTGCAGGCAGTCTATCGCAAGCTGGGGCGAGCCGCGGATGCGGATCGCGAACTGGAAATCTATAAAGGGCTGAAGGCCAAATCCCGCGAACGCGCGGCGGATGAGCTGAAGCAGAAGCCATAGGGAAGGAAACAATCCGCTTGCACACTCGCCGTTCAACTGTCAGCTTTCTACGCACGCTTGCCGTCGCTTTTTGCGCGGTCAATGTTGCCGCCGCGCAGATGGGCTCGGGGCATAATGCGCCGACTCCTCCTCCGCCAGGCGCCAAGATGACCAAATGCAGCGGCCGCCCGGTTCCGCAGTTGGAAGATATTGCCGCTGCCGCCGGAATTACCTTCAAGCACAATACAGCTCCCGCCAAGAAATACATCATTGAATCCATGACCGGCGGCGTGGTTCTGATCGATTATGACCGCGACGGCTGGCCCGATATCTACTTCACGAACGCGCCGACCGTCGATGAGGCTCTGAAAGGAGTAAAAGCCCCAGGAGCGCTTTACCACAATAACCACAACGGCACATTCACCGATGTGACCGCAAAGTCCGGCCTGACCACGCCCTGCATTGGCATGGGGGGCGCAGTGGGAGACTACGACAACGACGGCTGGCCCGACCTGTACCTCACCTGCTTTGGCGGTAACGTTCTCTATCACAACAACGGCGACGGCACCTTTACCGACGTGACGGCAAAGGCGCACGTTGCGGATGGCCGCTGGTCCGCGGGCGCCTCGTTCGGCGACTACGATCTGGACGGATTCGTGGACCTGATGGTGGTCAACTATGTGGACTTCCACCTGAACGATATGCCGGGCTTCGGCAGCGCCTCGTTTTGCAAGTACCGCGGCATTGACGTGCAGTGCGGTCCGCGCGGGTTGCGCGGGGCAGGGGACTCGCTCTTTCACAACAACCACGACGGCACCTTCACCGACGTTTCCAAAGCCGCCGGGGTCAGCGATCCAGATGGCTACTACGGGCTGGGCGTGGTATGGGCGGATTTCAACAACACTGGACGCCCTGATATTTATGTGACCAATGACTCCACTCCCAAGTATCTCTACAAGAATCTGGGCAACGGAAAATTCGAGGACATCGGCCTGCAATCGGGAACCGCGGTGAGTGAAGACGGCTCCGAGCAGGCCTCGATGGGCATCGCGCTCGGTGATTACAATCACACCGGCCGGCAATCGATTTTTGTGACCAATTTTACCGATGAAAATGTTCTTCTCTACAAAAACGAAGGCGATTGGAACTTCAAGGAAGATTCCTTTGCCTCCGGCGTTGCGCTGCCCTCGCTGCCGCTGGTCAAGTGGGGAACGTCATTCGTCGATCTGGACAACGATGGCTGGCTGGATCTCATCCTTGGCAATGGTCACGTCTATCCGCAGGTGGATGTGCTGCCCTCTGGCGCGGGCTACCGCCAGCCGACGATTCTGGAACTCAACCAGAAGGACGGCACCTTCTGCGATGCCAGCGACCAGGCCGGAAAGGCGCTGCTGGAGAAACGCGTCTCGCGCGGTTTGGCGGTGGGCGATCTCTTCAACGACGGAAACATGGACGTGGTGATTGAAGACCTGGACGGCAGCCCGATGATCCTGCGCAACCACGGCATTCCCGGCAGGCACTGGGTGAGCTTTGAGCTGGATGGGGACGGCATCAAGAGCAACCGCCTGGCGCTCAATGCCCGCCTCAAGATTGTTGCCGGGGGCATGACGCAGACCGCCGAGATTCATAGCGGCGGCGGTGGGTATCTCTCGCAGGACGACTTGCGGGTGCACTTCGGTCTGGCCTCTGCCACCAAGATCGACAAGTTGGAGATTCACTGGCCGTCGGGCCTGGTCGAAAACCTGACCAATCTGGATGCCGATAAGCACTACAATCTTCTGGAAGGCAAAGGCGTCGTAGATCCCGCTGTTGCGCGGCCCAAGCCGGTCAAACATCCGTAAAGGCACATGAACCGGAATCAGGGAGCACATGACAAACCCTCGCGCCACTCGGCCTGCCAAGGCTCAAAAATCGACTGATTCTGCCAGAGCCCGCGTTGATTCAGCCAGCTTTATGCGGGGGTTACCCCCCCCGCCTCCTTCCAGATTGAGTCTTCCCGCAGCTTCCAAAACCAAACCTGCCGCAGCCCAATCCGCGAGCCCCCAATCATTCGGAGCGCGCATCAGCCGCCGCGCCGCCGACCGGTTGCGCGCAGGGCATCCGTGGGTCTATGCCTCTGACATTGAGTCGGTCAACCTGCCGGCGGGCGAAGCTCCCGCGCTGCTGCCCGTGGCCGACAGCCGTGGACTGCTGCTGGGAACGGCGCTTTATAGCCCCACATCGCAGATTGCGCTGCGGCTGGTTTCGCGCTTGGCAATCAACGAAGCCGCATGGCTGGATCTGCTCGAAGCGCGTTTGCGGGCGGCGATTCATCGGCGGCGTCCGCTGCTGGACGAGCAGAACGACGCCTGTCGCCTCTGCTTCAGTGAGGCCGACGAGTTGCCAGGCCTTGTCGTGGACAAGTACGGGCCGCTGGTGATTTTGCAACTGCTGGCCAAGGGGCTGGATTCAGCCGCGGTGCGCCAGAGGTGCGCGCGTGTGCTTCGGGAAGAGTTAGCCCCGGCGGCGATTCTGGAGCGCCCCGACTCGCGAGTGCGCGAGCTGGAAGGTCTGGCTGCGCCCAACCCTGAGCCGCTCTATCTTGCCGAAGGTTCCGAGCCTGCGGCCAGCGGGCAGTTCCGGCTAAACGGCCTCAGCTTTTATTACGACGCCGGCGCGGGCCAGAAGACGGGAGCGTTTCTTGACCAGCGCTCCAACTATGCCGCCGCGGCGCAGTGGGCGAAAAGGCTGAATGCCGTGGGCCGCGCGCTGGACGTTTGCTGCTATCAGGGCGGCTTTGCGCTGCATTTGGCGGAGGTTTGCGGGCAGGTTACGGGGATCGACGCCTCGCGGAGCTCGCTGGAAGTGGCCGAGCGCAACTTTGAGGCCAACCGCTCAAGGCTCACTGAGCAGGTGGATTGGGTCGAGGGCGACGCCTTCGAGATTCTGCGCGGCTGGTCGGAGGCGGGCGAGAGCTTCGACACCATCGTGCTTGATCCTCCGGCATTCGCCAAAAGCCAGCGCGCCGTTGAGGGCGCCCTGCGCGGTTACAAGGAGCTGAATCTGCGGGCGCTCAAGATGCTTCGGCCAGGCGGCTTGCTGGTGACTTGCTCCTGCTCGCATCATGTAGGCTGGGTTGAGTTGGAGGCCGCTGTGGCTTCGGCCGCTGCCGACACGCATCGCCGTGTGCGGCTGTTGGAACGGCGCGGAGCCGCGCTCGATCATCCGGTCATTTTGAATCTGCCGGAGACTGAATATCTGAAGTGTTTGATATTGGAAGTGGAGTAGACGGGCGCGCGACCTGTCTTTGCGCTAGCGTGAGGGCTTTGCCACTCCGGTATGAATTTCCACTTCTCAATATTGCGATTTCTTTGCGGATGCTTTTGTCGCTGGGGACACGGCTGTTGGGCAGTCCGGCAGATGATCCATTTCATCAACGTCACAAATCGGTTTCTCTAGAGTAGTAATCATCTTTCCTTTGACCTGCATGCTACAACTAAAATCGAAACCGCACTTTCCGTTGCCCTGATCGCCCCAATAGCCTGAGAGACGACTCTGCTCAATCAGTTCGAGTTTGCCTCCTTTCCAGCGATAAGTACTCTCTTGCCATGCGCCGCCTTGCCAGTCCTCACGGGTCGTGAGCGTTTTGTCCTTTGGTTTTGGCTCAAGATCAACAGCTATTTCTGTAAGGTCGGAGGAATAGTTGAAACGGCCAGCTTTGTCGTTCCACAGGTAGATGCAATACAGTTTCTTATCAAGGTGCGGGATATCATAATCCAACAGTTCCAGATCCTCGAAGCCATCGAAGTTCAGATCCGCGTGTTTGAGAAGATTAGAAAGAACGTAGCCACCCCAATCCTCATTTACTGGATTCGATAGGTCTGCATTCTTGCAAGCCTGGAGTGTCTGAAACGGTATCGTATCTTCCTCACGAAAAACCGACACGCTGGAAACATTGCCGGTGTTGCTCAGGTTCACTTTGAAGTGGAACGGCTTACCGCCGGGCTGGATAGGAAACGAGAAGCTAAGCCTAGGATCGCTCGGATCAAGCGGTTTCAGCTCTTCCAGGGCTGCTGCGCTTTTCTGAGATAAGGCAGATTCTTGAGCTCTGGCACCGATGGTAAAGCCGAACGTAAGAATCACAAGAAGCGTTAATAAATTCCAAGAGTGAATCGCTTTTCCGAACATGGCGGAGATTATAGCGCGTTTAGAAGTAACTCGATTTCCATCACAGTCCAAATAGCCTACTCTTAAGCTATGACGGATAAGGAAATACTGACGCGGATTGCGCGCTCGGCTGGGCAGAAGGCGGGATACAAGCAACTGGTGCGCGAGTTGAGCCTGGGCGGCGGGCGAGAGCGGCGCTTGCTGCTGGAGCAACTGGCGAGGCTGACGGTGCGCGGCCAGTTGACCAAGCTGGACCGCGAACATTGGAGCATTCCCAAACCGCTGGGCGCAGGCGGCACGCGCGACAATCTGGCGGCTGGACGGCTGGATCTGCATCGCGATGGCTATGGATTTGTGCGGCCCAACCCGCGCCAGGCAGGCCAAACCGCCGCGGCGCAGGAAGATATTTTCATTCCGCCCAACGAGATCAACGGGGCGATGCAGGGCGATCAGGTGCTGGTGGAAGTGGAGCCGCCCAAGGCCGATGGACGCCGCATGGGCCGCGTGGTGCGAGTGCTGGAGCGGCGCAATCCGACGGTTGTTGGGATTTTTCACTACGCAAGGTCTGATAAGGCCTTCGGGAATACGGTTGTCCCTTTCGACGAGCGGATGACGCAGCATATTTTGATCCCTGAAGGAATGGAACTGCCCGCCGTCGAGCCCGCCACGCCGCATCGAGTTTTGGGCGCTGAGGCCACGGCGGCTTTGCGGGCGGCGAGTGAGAAGGGAAAGAGTTATGAAGAAGATGCCTCCAGGGCTAAAGCCCGCAACGATTCAGCCGGCATTATGCGGGGGATAAAACCCCCGCCTCCCTCCGATTTGGAAGGCCTGGTTGTCGATGTGGAGATTACCAGTTGGCCTACGCCGACGCGGCCGCCGGTAGGGCGCGTGATTGAGGTGCTGGGCTCGCCGGATGACTTTGGGGTCGATGTGGAGATGATGATCCGCAAGCACCAACTGCCGCACATCTTTCCGGAGAATGTGCTGGAAGAGGCGCGCGCGGTGGCGCATCTTGATCTCTCCGAAGTTGCGCGTCGAAGAGATTTTCGCGACCTATCCATAGTCACCATCGACGGTGAGACAGCCCGTGACTTCGACGACGCTGTGTTAGTAAATGATCGCGCGGATGGCGGCTATGAGTTGCAGGTTCACATTGCCGATGTGGCCGAATATGTGCGCGCTGCAACAGACCTTGATCTCGAAGCGCGTCTGCGCGGGACGAGTGTTTATTTTCCGGATCGCGCTATTCCGATGCTGCCGCAGGAGCTATCGACGAATATTTGCAGCCTGCGTCCCGGCGAGGATCGGCTGGTGTTGAGTTGCCTGATGCAGCTTGACCGCGAGGGCCGCATCGAGAGCTTTGAGATTGTCGAGGGCGTGATTCGCTCGGCGGCCCGGATGACTTATACCGAAGTTCACGCCATCCTTGAAGGCGATGCTCCAACGCATCTGGAAACACGCGCGCGTTATGCCGCGCTGACGCCTGATTTTGAGCGGATGCATAAGCTGGCGCAGTTGATGAACAAGCGGCGCGAGGAGCGGGGAAGCATCGATTTCGACCTGCCCGAGCCGGTGATTGAGTTCGACGAGCAGGGGCAGATGCGCGGCGTCACCAAGTCCGAGCGCACGTGGGCCAATCGCCTCATTGAGGAGTTCATGCTGGCCGCGAACGAATGCGTTGCAACATGGTTGGAGGATCTGGGCGTGCCGTCGCTCTATCGCATTCACGAGAAGCCCGAGCCGCGCAGAGTTGTCCAGTTTGAGGAACTGGCCGCAAGCTTCGGCTACACGCTGGGCCTGGGCGCACTGCCGGTCAAGCGCCTGCAGATGAAGAGCGACCGCCGCGATGCGCTGCGAACCGGGCGCAATGTCCGCACGCATGAGGTTGCCGAGGATATTCCGGTGACGCCGCGCATGTATCAAAAACTTGCAGCGCGGATCGAGGGCAAACCCGAGGAGCGGATTCTGAGTTATCTGATGCTGCGCTCGCTCAAGCAGGCGCGCTACTCAGAGAAGAATGAGGGCCACTTTGCGCTGGCCGCGCCCAGTTATACGCACTTCACTTCGCCAATCCGGCGCTATCCGGATCTGATTGTGCATCGGATTACCAAGGCGCTGCTCGACGAGGGCGTGAGCGGCGCGGGCGCAGTGCCTGAAGGCCGCCACAGCTCGCCCTGGACGCATCCTCATGACCTGGGCGCCCCATCCTTTCCGCGGCCTTTGCGGAAAGGGTGGGAAACGGCAAAGCCTTCGAACGCGCGCACAATCGAACCGCCGATCATCGAGGCTGAGCTGGCGCAGATTGCCGAGGAGACCAGCCAGACTGAGCGGCGCGCCGCCGAGGCTGAGCGCGAATTGATCGAGTGGAAGAAGGTCCGCTTCATGCAGAGCCGCGTGGGCGAGGAGTTTGCGGCGTTGGTTTTGAATCCGACCAAATACGGCCTCTTTGTCGAGCTGACCGACCTGTTTGTCGAGGGTCTGGTCCCGATCGACAGTCTGCGCGACGACCGCTACACGTGGCGCGAGAACACGCACGAGATTATCGGCGAGCGCAACGGACGGCGCTTTCGAGCCGGCGATCACGTGCAGGTGATTCTGGATCGCATTCTGGCGCAAGAGCGCAGACTTCAGTTTTCCATTGTGGAGGAGGGAATTCCCCTGACAGGAAAACAGGCGGGAAAACCGGGCGGCAAACAGGCGTCGAAATCCCGCCCCAAGGCAAAGAAAAAGAAAGGCACGGACGCGCCAGTGCGATCTTTCAGAGCCCGGAAGAAGGCAAGCAAGAAGGGCAGACGGCGCTGAGGCCCAGAGCATCAGCGCCGCCAGATGTCAGTAGGAGCGTCTCGACTCGTCGCGTCGAGACGCTCCAAATTTGAACCAGCCTCAAATGCGGGGGCCCCCATCCATTCCGCTCCTAAGTGCAGTCGAAGGATCTGCGTTCTCTTCCGCGGAATGGGTGGGATAGCACAAACCTCAACCAGAACCCTGTTCATCGAAAGGATTCCGTCTACTCGCCCGCCTGCTTTTCAGCCAGAGCGCCGATAATGGGCAGCTTGTAGCGCTTGCCGTTGACGGCCTGAAGCACCAGAACAAGCCATACCAAAAAGAAGCCAAGCTCAAGCAGAAGGTGCAGCGGCCATAGCAAAAGCGGCATGAAGAAGACGGCCACCGCCGAGAAGATCGTCAGCGCAACCATGACCACAAACGCGACGATCGAGAAGAAGATCGATTGCCACGCGTGGAAGCGCACATAGGAACTCTTGTTGTAAGGCTCGATCAACAGGAAGACGATTGCCGGGACAATGGTTATGTAAGCAATTGCGCCAACGGCATTGTCGGAGAGCGGAGTTGAATACGGTTCGGACATGGGGATTCCTTTCGCGGTTGAACTGGGATGCTGCGAACCAGACTTTCTCGCCGTGCCCGGATTCATTCAGCCAGGAAATCCGAAGACAGCTAAGTCGAAGGCGTGGTTTTGAGACGAGATAAGAACAAATCCCTGTGCCATTAGTTGTCAAGATAAATTTATAGAGAGAGAGCGGAATGGTGTTAGGAGTGGGAATCTTTGCTGAAGACAGGCGCAAACGCGCGAATGGCCTCCAAACGGAGACCGATCGCGCTTTCAGAGTGGCGCTAAAAAGCTGTTACCGGTTGGCCTGCTTCTCAGCTAATCCACTAAGAATTGGCAGCTTGACGCGCTTGCCGTTGAATGCGCCCACAAAGACGACGATCAGGACGATAAAGAAGGCCAGTCCCACCAGTTGCAACACCGTCAAAGTAAGAAATACGGTGGATGGAACCAGATTCTGCACCGCGCCGATGAGTATGTCCACCATTGCCCATGCAACAAAAAAGAAAATCGACTGCCAGGCATGGAAGCGGATATTCGAGCTTTTCTTGAAGGGGTCGACGATCAGAAAGACGATTGCCGGAATGATCGTAATGTAGGCAATGCCGGCCGCGGCGTTGTCTGAAAGGCCAGTGGGATTCGAGTCGGACATGGTAGCTCCTTTACGTAAGGCTGCTCTGTCGAAGCATCGCGATACTCGCGGCCCGATAGAGTGCCAATTCGATTGTGAGCCTGGGCGCGTAAATCCGGCAGGTCAGTATTGCTCAAGTCCTATAGCGCCGGCCTGCTGGTCCACGCTGCTATGCAGGACCGGTGAGAAATGACCGTTAGTACTACACGCCGCTGAGCCTCTGCAGCAGCGCGTCCGGAATGTGGCCGAGCGGCAGAACGCGGTCGGCGGCATTGAGCAGAATCGCTTCCCTCGGCATTCCAAAGACCACGCAGGTAGACTCATCCTGCGCGATGTTGAATGAGCCGGCCTGCTTCATCTCCAGCATTCCCCTTGCGCCATCCGCGCCCATGCCGGTCAGCAGCACGCCAAGAGCATTTTTTCCCATGCTGCGCGCGCAGGAGGAGAAAAGAACATCCACCGAGGGAATGTGGCGATTGACCCGCTCGCCTCTGTAAACGTGAACGGCATACTCCGTGCCTCTGCGCACCACGGCCATGTGATGCCCGCCGGGCGCGAGCAGGGCGTGTCCGGGCAGAATGTGATCGCCGTCCTGCGCCTCCTTCACCCGTATCTTGCACAGCGAGTCAAGCCGCTGGGCAAACTGGTGCGTAAAGGCCTCGGGCATATGCTGCACAATCACGATGCCGGGAAAGTCGGCCGGCAGCGGAGATAAAAGATCTTTGAGTGCCTCGGTTCCGCCGGTCGAAGCGCCAATGGCGACGATCTTGTGGGTTGCTGAAAAGTGGTAGGTCTTTCCTGTCGCAGCCGCAGGCGCGGCCGTCACGGCGCTGGCGTGGCGCACCTTGGCGCGGGCCGCTGCCTTCACTTTGGCCAGGATCTCATCGGCCTGTTCGATGGTGCCGTTCGAGACATCGACCTTGGGCTTGGAAACGTAATCGATCGCGCCCAGCGCCAGAGCGCGCAGCGTGGTATCGGCTCCCTTGTCGGTCAGTGACGAGATCATCACCACTGGCATGGGATGGCCGCGCATCAGCTTTTCTAAAAATGTCAGCCCATCCATCCGCGGCATCTCAATGTCCAGCGTCAGCACATCGGGATTGAGCGCCTTGATTTTTTCTCGCGCCACAAACGGATCACCCGCCGTGCCGACAACTTCAAGCTCCGGATCGGAGCCAAGGATCTGCGTGAGCAACTGCCGCATCAATGCCGAGTCGTCTACGATGAGAACTTTGGATCGAGTCGCCATAGTCAGGCTGCCTCACTGCAGCCGGTAGTTTTGAAGGATGGATCAATTCGCTTGCTATCGATCCGGCTTGTAACTGCATTCTCAAAACAGCGTGATTTCACCGTAATAAGGCCGATCCGTCGCAGGCTTCTTGCAATTGTTGCCTTCCGCGTTGATGATTTTTGGCAGGATCGAGCCATCGACGGTATGCACCGTGGCCTTGCCCGTATCCGTTCGAAAAAACAAATGCACTGCCTGGTTTCCTCCCATACGTTCGGCGACAAGAGGTATCCTCTCCAGGGCCAGAAATTCACGCACGAAGACTGCATTCTTTTCGCCGATCGGAAGCATATTGATTCCCCCAAGTACGTTGGCTCCGCCAAATGCCTTGGCGATAAATCTTCTTTTTTCTCCACCTAGCTTCATCAGTTCGTTGATGAGCAGCTCCATCGCATGGACACCGCATCGCGGATTTTTTTCGCCAGCCCGGCATCTTGGCAGCAGAATATGATTCATGCCGCCGGCGCGCAGGACTGGATCGTACATGCAGACAGCAACGCAGGAGCCCAGCAGCGTGTCCAGAACAACAGGCGATTGGCTCGCCCCGACCTCGCCAATGTAAAGGCTGATCCGGCGCCGGGCTGGTACGCGCGCTTTACCCAATGCCGGCGCCCGCGGTGTCGCCCATTCAGCCAGATCGTTTCTGATCCGCAGATTATAGACAGAACCGCAGTGTTCCGCGGCGGGAGTATTTTGGTTTATCAATATCTTCATCGTTCTACGTCCCGCAGCCGGTACATGGTGTGATTCAGCGGTTCCAGAATCTCGTGCAGCCAGGGAATATGCTCCGCATTGCCCAGGAAGAGATAGCCGCGCGGCTTGAGGAAGCGCACCATCTTGCGCAGAAAAACATCCTGCGTATCTTGATTGAAGTAGATCAGCGCGTTGCGAAAAAAGATAACATCGAAAAGCCCCTCCAGCGGCCAGCGCGCATCCATCAGATTGATGCGCTTGAATTGCACCAGCCGGGTAAGCTCCGGCTTTACCTTTACCTTTCCCGACATATCGTCCTTGCCGCGCAGAAAGTATTTTTTCTGCAAGGGCTGAGCCACGCTCTCCAGCGAATCCCAGTTATAGATTGCCCGCTGCGCGGCGGCCAGAACCTTGGTGTCGATGTCGGAGGCGACAATCTCAATCCTCCACGAACCGGGCGAAAAGGCGCAGGGCGCAAGGCCGGATCGATTGGCCGCCGCGCGCGTTTGCAGCGCCTCCATCAAAGTGATGGCAATCGAGTAGGACTCTTCGCCGGTGGATGAAGCCGCGCTCCAGGCGCGGATGCTGCGCGCGCCTCCGTATTGAACCGCGGCTTGAACCTGCGGGACAATCGTGCTGGCAAGAAAATCGAAGTGGTGACGCTCGCGAAAGAAAGAAGTTTTATTGGTCGTGACGCAGTTGATCAGTTCGCCGATCTCCGCGCCGTTGTCTTGTACGCTCTGGACGTATTTGTAGTATTCGGCAAAGTTTGCCATGCCATGGTGGCGCAGGCGGCGGGAGAGGCGCGAGGCCAGCATGATTTGCTTGCCGTCGCGCAGCCAGATGCCGGTGCGCTCATGAACCAGCGTGCGAAAAAGCTTGAACTCGCGCAATTCCATGGGGAAGACCGAGTTATCCAATGCGAGCGCTGGCACGTGTTTCTCCTCTTGGTTCCCCACCGCCGTCGCCGGCCCGCGGGCATGAAACTGTAGTGCCGGCCTCGGACTGTAGCGCCGGCCTCCCGGTCCACGCCCGCTCCCACTCAGTCGATCTGAAACCGTTATGCCGCGATCGATTGCGGCAGCGCCAACTCGCACTCGGAGAGCAGTTCTTCCAGGTTCAATGCGACGGTCAAGTGTTCGCGCGACTCAAAGACGCCGTTGATGAAGCGCGTATCGACAGACGAGCCGAAGTCCGGCGCCTCGCGCATTGCGTTGCGCGCCACCATCAAGACGTCAGAGACGGCATCGACCAGCAATCCAACGGTTTTTTCGCCCACCGTGGCAATCACAATCACGGTAAATTTGTTGTACTCGACCGCCGGCAGATGAAACTTCATGCGCAGATCGACGACCGGCAAAACCGTTCCGCGCAGGTTCATCACGCCGCGCACATGCGGTGGAAGGTTGGGAATCGGAGTGACCGGCGCGTAGCCGCGAATCTCGCGAATCTTGAAGATCTCCAGCCCGTACTCCTGATCGTCGAGCAGGAAGGTAAGAAACTGCTGCGAATCCTGAGTTTTTTCCGTCAATGCTTTCATTGGTTTTCCTTTCCGGCTTTCGCGACCGGCGTTGGGATGAAATCCTGGCGACGCATGAAACCGTAGCGCCAGCTTCCAGAATGTAGCGCCGGCCTTCCGCCTGGCTGTAGCGTGGACCTCCCGGTCCACGCCTGTCTCTTGCCAAGGCCACGACTGAATCCGCGCCCCTTTCAAAACGTCAACTAGCTCGCAGCTTCTTAAAACTCCTCAAAGCTGGCATCGCTCGCGCTTGCCGCACTGGGCAGGGCCGCGGCCAAAGCTGGCTGGCGGCTGGCGGAACTCTTGCCTCGGCCGCGGGCATCCAGCTTGGCGTGGCCGTTGCCGCGCAAGGCCTTGGCCGCGCTCTGGCTTGGCGGCGCCGAATGCGCCAGAGCCGACTTGACGGAATGCACCAGATTGGCGCCGACTGAATGCGAGGAACTCTCTTCGGGCTGGTAGGCGCGCCGCTCTCGCGCGCCTCTGCCGTTCTGTGTCAGCGTAAAGGTGGCCACCAGATCCATCAGATGGCCAGCCTGCTCTGAGAGCGATTGCGCCGTCGCCGAAAGCTCCTCGGTCTGCGCCGAGTTCGACTGCGTCACCTGATCCATCTGCGTCA
>CAZDYU010000070.1:0-22902 GCA_964509755.1 uncultured Occallatibacter sp.
GAGTGCGCGTCTCCACGGGAGCAACGACTCTGCGCTTCGGTCGGGCAGTGGCTTTTTTTGCGGCAGGCGTCCGGTTTCCTTGTCGATACGTATCTTAAAGCATTAGTATATAAGCGCGGAAGACCACACTGCAAACGATTGTTGCAAAAAGAGTTCACGCGAATGATGCGCCGGGGGAGTAGTGGGTTCATTGCATGGAAGTGAGGGAAGCCGAATGAACCGCAACAAGTCTAACCGTGGGGAGGGAGCGAGAAAAGGAGGCCGGCAAGGGATTTGCGGTGGCCGACGCAGGCAACGGCAAGCCAGCTACGTGGTGACGAGCCATTCCAGCCATGGGCAGACCACCGAACGGTTGCTGATCCACGCGGATACCGAGCTGATGGCGAAAGACCAACTCGCTAACCGCATGGAGGCCTTTGAGCCGGAGGTGTTTTTTGATCCTGCAACAGGCAAACTCTGGCAGTGTATTATGCAAGTTGTAACGCAAATCTCCTACGGTTCCGGCAATGAATGATGTCGACTGCGCCATTGTGATGCAGGCCGCTGGTCACCTCACTCGCCAGATCTTAACCGTACTGCCGGGTTCACCATGCGCCAGCGCACAAGCTGGCTGCGTATGACAAGCTGGCGAGTGCCGCCTTACGCAAGAAAACGCTTAGATGTGGGGACGAAAACCACAGAGCGGGTTTTGCAAATGTTGAAAGACAGCGTTGGACTCTTCCTGCCCGGAATACACCGGAACCCGACATTGCGACGAAAAGTATGCAAGCCAATTCGTCTGGCTATCTTCGTTTTCCTGGCAGATAGTTCCAGAATGCAAGTGAGAAGGGTGTTGGCCGGATCACTTTTCGCTCACTGCGCCATGCGGCGCTTCGAGTCCCTGGGGCGTGAACAGTTTCTCGTCCAATTGAGTATTGAGTTTGACATCATCAATCACCAGGACGGTCCTGGTTCCATCAAGAATAGTACTCATCTCAGTGCGCCGCGCTCCCCAGGCCCCACTTACACGCTTCAATTGGCTGGCATGAAGAACACGGACTTCCCTGCCATGGGTGTCGTAGAACTCGGCGTGCAAAATGACCGGAGCGTCTTGCGCAACCCAATAATAGATGAACCGATATTGCGAGCGGGATGAGTCCACCGGGATGGCTTCGATCTTGTAGGTCTTATGGCCGTCGATGCTCTCGTTCTCGGCGATCAGGCGGTACGAGAAATCGTCCAGCACAGGCTCCGCAATGTCTTCAAAGGTGAAGTCAGTGCCGATGAAGCGCGTTGATCTCTCTTGTGCAACGACGCTGCGCACTCGCTCGATGGCGGGGATATACATATATTGCCGAAAAGCTGCGCCGCGCTGATGGAGGGAGAGAAAGGCAACGCCCCGCACCTCCTCAGGTGCGGCGAAGACGATCAGCGTCTTGCTGCCTTCGGGCGTTGCCCGTTTGCGGTAGGTGAACTCCTTTTTCTTGGAATGTCCTTCCTTGTCG
Source organism: uncultured Occallatibacter sp. (assembly GCA_964509755.1). GTDB lineage: Bacteria > Acidobacteriota > Terriglobia > Terriglobales > Acidobacteriaceae > Telmatobacter. The sequence goes on from CAZDYU010000070.1 coordinate 1,485, forward strand.
AAGACCTGAAAAGCGGCGCGCATGGTGATTGCCGGGGAGCTGTTCTGCTGGTAGACGTTTTCCATGATTCTGCGGGCGTCTGGAGGAGCGGCCCAGGCTGGAAGCAGCGCGCCAGCGCACAGCATTGCAGAGAGGCACGCCGCCATTTGTTTCAAGCGCAAAGTGAAGACAGAGTTTCTATTCATATCCGATGGCCTCGATCACTTGCATTTGAACCGCGCGGCGCGCGGGCAACCAAGCAGCCAGCAGCGCCACCATCACCACAAAGGGGAGGGTGAGCAGAATCAACCCCCAAGGAAAGAAAAAAGGAACCTCATAGCCGGCGAGAACGATAGAAACGGTTCGCGACATGAGCTGAAGATTGAAGAATGCGGCAATCGAACCGATGATCACCCCGACGAGCGAGATGGCTACCGCCTCAAGCAAGACCATTTTGCGAATCTGGGAACGGTAGCCGCCTATGGCACGGATGATACCAAACTCGCGGTGGCGTTCGGCAACGGAGACGACCAGTGTGTTCACAATGCCCAGGATTGCGACTAAGGCCGCCACCACCAGTTGCATGTAATTCAAAAGATAGAACTGGTTGACCAGACTGTCGATCCAGCGGAGAAACTCGGCGTTGGTATAGATCAACGCGTGTTCGGAGCCAGCGGTAAGGCCTTCGATCTTGTGCTTAACCGCCGTGGCGTCTCTACCGGGTTGCAAGCTGACTTCAACAAAGTCCACGGCATTGTCGTGCCAATCGCTTTTGTAGAGGGCGCGGTCCATGAAGATGGTACCTTTGTCGGAGCGGTAGTCTTCGACGATGCCGAGGATGGGTAAATCGAGCGAGCCGGAAGGCGTGTTGAGTAAAACGCGATCCCCGACCCCGCGACTCCAGCGGGTGGAAAAGTTCTTGGAGACCAAAACACCCTGGCCAAGCGACAACAAATCCTGCGCGTTCTTCTGCAGGCCGCCTTGAACGGCGCCGGTGGTGCGGGCCAAAAAGCCCTTCATCTCGATGGAAACGAGGGCGGTGGTGTCTCCTTGAAATGGAATGAAGGTGAAGCGAATGTTTTCGACGTTTTTGACTTCGGGCAGCGCCGCAATGCTGTGGCCCAGGTCTTCGCTGAAGTGGTAGGAGGTGGAACGCAGCAAGGCGGAGGTGGCCACAACCAGATCGGCATTTAGCATGTTGTGCGTCCAGCGGTCGATCATGTGCTTGTAGCTCTGGATGTACCCGGCGGTGGAGAAGACAAACATCAAGCCCACCATCAAGGCGCCGACGGTTGCCGAACTCCTGCGCGGTGATTGAATCATGGTATCGGCGGCTAGAGCTCCCTCCGCGCCTCCGGCCCAATCCAATCCCGGCCGTATCAGCCGGGCTGCGCTGTGGACCATTGAGGGCAGGAGGATGTTCAGGCCGAGGAGCATCAGAACGGCATATAACAACTGAAGGGAGAATCCGACCCCCACCCGCGCGGAAGAGAACTGAACCAGCAGCGAAGTGAGCAGCAGCAGAGAGAGTCCCAACACAATGCGCCGGCGACCCAGAGCCGATTCTTTCTGGCGCGATTCGATGTTATGGAGGGCGAGTATTGGGTCGAGATGGGTGGCGGCGCTGGCGGGAAACCAGGCTCCAAGAAGAGATGCGGCGATGCCCAATGCAAGGGATGCCAGCATCAGTCCGGGATGAAGCCGCGGTGCCACATCGGTGGAGACGACACCGTAGACCGAAGCGGAAATGGAAGCCATCATCCGATTGGCCCCGGTGGCCAGATAGTAGCCTGCAACGATGCCAGCGGCGGAGCCGAGCAGGCCCATGACCAGCGCCTCGGCCATGAACATCGCCTGGATACCTGCGCGTTCGACGCCAATGGAACGCAGGATGCCAATCTCCTTCCAACGCTGGTTCACGGCAATGGTGAACGAATTGAGGATGATGTAAACGCCGACCAGCAGCGCGATAAAGCTGGAAATCAACATACCCAGGCGCATGGCGGTCACGGTGCTTTCCAGAGATTGCCCGCGCACCTGAGGACGAACGACTTCCATCGCTGCGGGCAAGCGCGCACGCAGATGTTGTTGCAGAGCGTCCACGGAGACGGACGGGGCGTTCATCAGGTCGATGCGATCGAAGTTCCGGCCCCGGTTGAAGACGACCTGGGCTGAATAGATATCCATCACGGCAATGTTGCCGCCGAAGACCTCACCTACTCCAACCGGCTTGAAGAATCCCTGGACGATGAAGTCTTTCTTTCCATGCGAGGTGAAGATGGGCAGATGGTCGCCGATGTGCAACCCATGCCGCTCGGCAAAGGAGCGGGAAAGGAGAATGGAATTGGGTTGCGCCAAAAAAGTGAGGGGGTCGGCAATCTCGGTCTGAGCGCGATCGAACTCATACTGGCGCAACTGCTGATCGTCGGTGGTGTCGACGCCCAGAATCAGCAGATTGCCTTCATCCGCAAAAGCGGTGTGGACGATCACTTCAATGACTGGCTCGGCCAGTTGCACACCGGGCGTGGCCCGCACGGTTTCCAGCGTTTCTTCGGGAAATCCGGATTCTCCAGAGGTCACTTCCAGCGTGGACTTGCCCGCCAGACGCTCGACGGTGAGCGCGAGAGAGTCCAGCAGGGCAGCGTTGGCCGTACTGACCGCAAAATACACGGCGACCCCGATGGCGATGGCCAGTGTCGTCATGATGATGCGCAGACGATGGGTACTCCATTGTCGCGAAGAGACTTGCCATAGTGCCCCAAAGCTCATAGGCAACCAGCCTGCGTGGCTTTGGTGTACTCATCTTGAGTGATGCGCCCGTCCTGCAAGGTGATGATTCGATTGCAATAGCTGGCGGCCTGTTCGTTGTGCGTCACTAGGAGGAGCGTGCTGCCGTATTGCTTCTGAAGCCGGTCGAGGAGGCAGAGAATCTCTTCACCCGAAGCGGAGTCGAGGTTGCCGGTTGGCTCATCGCCCAGCAGCAAAGGCGGCTTGAAGATGAGCGCCCGTGCAATGGCGACCCGCTGGCGTTCGCCTCCGGAGAGTTCATCGGGACGATGGAGGTCGCGGCCTTCCAGTCCTACGTTTTTCAGCATGGCGGAGGCGCACTCTTCCGCCTCCTTGCGGGAAAGTCCCTGCAAGCGAAGCGGCAGCGCGACGTTCTGGATGGCGGTGAGGGTTGGCAACAGATTGAAAGTTTGAAAGATCATGCCAATCTTTTCGCGCCGCAGCCGGGTACGCTTGTCGTCGGTGAGCCGGGAAAGTTCTGCACCTTCGAATCGGACCACGCCAGAGGTGGGTTGATCCAGGCCGCAGATGAGATGAAGGAGTGTGGATTTTCCCGATCCGGACGGACCCATGACAGCGACCCGCTCGGCAGCACCGATCTGCAAGGTAATATCGTTCACCGCCAGAACAGCTTTTCCTGTCCCATAGCTTCGGGAGACATTGATCATCTCTATCATTCAGAATCCCCTTTTGCCTTGTTGCAAAACCCGCCCAATCTTCAGAGTCTATCCTTTCGGCATCTGAACACACTGGACCACCCGCCCCATCGATCCAGGCAATGTCGTTTGATATCGCCCATGCGCTGACCACGTGCCGCGCAGGCCGTGAGGTAATCCGCTTCCGGGTCCGATTCCGGATCGATGAGGAACAACTGCAATGGGCCGAGCTGTCCCAGGCGTCGCGCATAGGCATAGTGAAAGTTCTCTTCGAGCGCGGCGTCAAAAGCCGTGAGCGTGCCTTGCGGCACAGGGAAATCCGACTGCAAATAAAGAACGTAGCACGGGGGCGTTTGGGAACGGCCTGGCGCCAGCATCCAAAAGCGCGGGTTGACAGCAAAGTTCGCAAAAACCTCCTGGGCGGCGCGCGCCACGTGCAGGGCGTTCAGCTTCTCTCCCACCAGGTCCACCACACCATCTTCCTTGCCCTTGAATGCAAGCAGTGGGCACTGCCCGATATGACCGACGACCTCCACCACGTCTCCAATGCGATAGCGGTAGAAGCCGCCCGAAGTCGTCAGCAGGATGGAATACTGCCGCCCAATCTCCAGTTCATGCGCAAGTTTGAGCGGAGCCTGGCCTCGCTCGGAGTCAGGTTCCGCAAATTCGAAGAAGTGAGAGGTGATTGCCAGACTGTTTCCCGCCGCGTGCCAGGGAAAGCTCATCAGGCCTTCGGTGGCAATCAGTCCTTTGGGCTGAAGGGCGACGCGCGGAAAGAGGGCGCGCAATCGGCTGGCAGCATCCCGCGCCTCGGCATCGGTCCAGCAACTGATCAGCCGCAACTCAGGCCAGATGGCTTCAGGAAGCGTGCGGCCAGCCGCATCAACGAAGAACAGATCGCCGCTCGGGTATGACCGAAAGATCGCCTTCAGCTCAAGCGCGCGGGCCTCCAATCCGTCCTGACCAAGGCGCTCAAGAAGGGGACTTGCCAGTCGCATCAGGTCCGCGAGAAGCAGTGTAAGAAACGAGGGATTCCACACCGAGATAAAGCGCAGATTGCGGCAGGCCAGCAGTTGCCGCAAACTCTCGAAATGGAACTCTTCCATCTGCGTGGCAGAAATGGATTCGCGGACGGCGAGCGTGGCACGAACCAGCGCAGCGCGGCGCGGTCCGAAGTAATCTGTGTCTTCTCCGAAGCCGATTGGAATGCCGCTGGGAGTATGGAAAGTGGGCGTCGCGTCCGGTGAGATCTGCCAGTAGGATTTTCCGGCCAAAATTCCGGGGGCCTGCAGGAAGATTCCAACCAGCCAGGGCGCAATGGATCGCTGAAATTCGCTGAGCAATGCGGGCGTGTAGGGAATCAGTTTGCTGGCTGATGTAGACCCGCTGGAAAGGGCGAAGGATTTCACAGCCTGCGCGGTAAGCACCTTTGCCTCTCCCGCCGCGCACCGGTCGATATACGGCTCAAAGCCCGCGTAGTCGCGTGCGGGGACTCGCGCCTGATAGTCGGCGATAGTTTGGATGCTAAAAAAGCCATGCTCCTGCCCGAAGGCGGTCGCAGCGTTCTCCCGCACAATCCGCAGCAGAAGTCTCCCCTGCGTCTTGGCGACGCGCCGTGTAGCCAGCCGCCACCGAATGGTGTCGGGCAGGCACGACGCGAAGAGAAGCGAATTTGCGGCGAGGGTTTTCATCGGAGATTCCAGATTACGTTTCCGCATAGCCGGCGAGCCTTCGGGTGGCCGCCGTGAAGTTATCGGGCCTGACAGGCGCGACGCAGACCAGTTCGTTTCCGCGTTCATGCTGCGGATTCACTTGCTCAAAGAACAGCATCTCTGCATCCGACCGGCGTCGGTCGATGGCTTCGGGAGAGCCGGGGCGGATTCTTTGCCCCGGCGCATGACTCTCAATGATACGGGCTTCAGGGCGGTAAGAGTCTGGATAGCGCGCGGCTCCAAAGGCGTCGGCAACTTCGTGAAATACAGTTGGATCGGCGCTGCCCGCGCGGGGAGCGTACTCCTCGAAGAGCAGACGCAGCACCCGGTAGGTGCGCCAGCCTTTGCAGATGAGCACCCAATAGATATCTTCGCCGGGAAATTCCTCAATGGTGCGGAAGAAATATCGGCAAATCTGGTGCGCGGTCTCAAACGAACCGCGATGGCCTGCGCCGACAATGGTGTCGCCGGAGAAGACAGCCAGCACGGCGCGCTCCGGCAATGCAAGGTGGAATCTTGACAACGTGGAAAAGCCTACCAGCTCTCCTGTGCTCGCGCGCAGCAAGATGACGTGCTCCTTGGCGGCCAAATCAAAATCGAAGACTTTGCGCGTCACCCCGAGATAGTATCGGTCGAGCAGGACATACATCTGTTCGCGGTCATCCCGATGCAAGTCGCGGATTGCAATGGTGCATCCTATTGTCTTCGTACTCATGATGCTCTGGCCTCACAAAGTCGCAACCTCAAGATGGGGAATCCGTTCCCTGGATGGAAGTTGATCTGGCGCGCAATCTCGCCAATAGACTAGATAGATTGTACTGGCGATCTTCATGGCCGCCCGCCGCTCCACCACCGGGCAAAAGGGATGGCGGTCACTGAGTCCGAGCAGCAGATAGGCGTAGCCTGCCTGGCTTCGCTCCGCGACAACGGTTTCAAAAAGTTCCTCGAATATATCTTGACTCGCATCGCGACTGCTCACGAGAGCAGCGTAGAGGCACGGCAGGGTGTGACCGACTGCCGGCAGACGCGGCGCAAAGCCAAAGCGCGAACCGAAGGCAAGCAACGGTCGCAGCGCCGCGAGCCACGGCGCATATCCAGAAACGACCTCTTGCTTGAATGGTTGTTGATCCCACACCGCCAGCGTGCCGTCGATTATCTTTCCGCTTCGATGCAGGTAGAGATCGCCAACAAAAAGTCCTGGAAGCATACGCGAACCGACGCCGAAATCCTCCGGTTTGTAAACCGGAGCAAACTGCAAGTTGGCGTTGAACGAGTTCAAACAATCAAGCGCCGGATGAAGATCGGCGGAATCCGCACAACGAGTCACGCTGCTCCGCGCCACTCGCCGCGTGTGCCGATAAAGCGGAATCAGATACGTGTACAGCCGGCCAAAAGGAATGTAGGCCGGCAGGCCCGCTCTCTCTGAGGTGAGAAGCTTTTCGGCAGCGCGATTGCCATCCAGAATGGTTGTGATGTAATACGGCGTTTGGCCGTCGCCATGAAGCTCGCGCAGGTATTGGTAACCCCGCGCCAGAAGCATTGATCCGGCGGCATCCTTGTGAATACGAAGAGAACTCAGATAACCCAGGGATTGCTCCAATCCGTCAACATAGACCCGCCGCATGGCGCGAGAAGCAGTCGAGACCACCCGCCCGCTGTAGGTCTCACGCCCGACAATCACCTCGGTGGCGGTATTTCCGATTGCAGCCGCTCGAAAGAAATCAGGCTCGCGCTCCAGCGAAAGGCGCATCGGCCCATTCATGGGCGTAGCGCGAAGAAGACTACGCAACGCGGCATCGTCGCTCAGAGTGGCTTGCTCTAGGATGTACCGGCCTGGGCGCGCTGGCGCATGGGCGATGCGGCTCGTGGCTGCGCTGGCAGGAATCATGTGGGAAGTATATCGCCCCGGGTGCTAGACTCTTGGATATTGCTACAAGCTCTGAGTTCAAACGCAGGCGGATAATGCGCGTTACGCTGATCTATCCATCGATGGGCCGCCGTTTGCGGGCCGCGCAGATGCAACCGCTGACCATCGCGGCGCTGGCTGGACTTACTCCTGATGAGATTGGTCTCAGCTTCTTCGACGACCGGATCGAGGATGTGGATTACGACGCGCCCACCGATCTTGTCGGCATCTCCGTGCAGACTTTCACGGCGAAGCGGGCCTATGAAATTGCGGATGAGTTCCGCCGGCGCAAAGTTCCGGTGGTGCTGGGTGGCTTTCACGTAAGCGCCGTTCCAGACGAAGCCGCTCAGCACGCCGACGCGGTGGTGATCGAGCAAGCCGAAGAGTTATGGCCGCAGTTGCTCGAAGACGCGCGCCACGGCCGCATGCGGCGCGTCTATCAGCAGCAACAGCGGCCCTCGCTTCAGGGGCTACGCTATCGCCGCAGTATCTTTCAAGGAAAGAAGTACCTTCGCATTCACATGGTTGAGTTTGGACGCGGCTGTCCCTACTCCTGCGGCTTCTGCTCGGTGAGCCAATTCTTCGGACGCAGGAAAGACTGCCGGCCGGTGAGCGAAGTGATTGATGAGATTCGAGCGCTGCCTCGCGGCCTCGTCGAGTTTGTGGATGACAACATGATTGGCGACCTTCCGCGCGCCAAGGAACTGCTGCGCGCCTTGATTCCGCTGAAGATTCGATGGGTGGCGCAGGCGGGCATCGAGATCTCCTTTGACAAGGAGTTGTTGGAGCTTGCCGTTGCCAGCGGTTGCGCAGGGCTGCTGATCGGGCTTGAATCCTTGAGTGAAGAAAGCCTGCGGCAGATGGGCAAGTCAGTCCGCTGCCATGCCGATGAGTACTCCGATGCCATTGCAAAAATTCATGCGTACGGCATCAGAATCTGCGCATCGTTCCTGTTTGGCTACGATCATGATACTTCCGCATCCTTCCAAAATACATTGCAGTTTGCCACGGAGCAGAAGTTCCTGCTGGCGCTGTTCAATCACCTCACGCCGTTTCCCGGCACGCCGCTGTATAGCGAGATGCAGGCTCAGCAGCGCCTTCGGTTTGATCGCTGGTGGCTTGCGGAGGGATTCTGCTGGGGGGATGTGGTCTACCAGCCAAAGTGCTTCTCCGCAGCCGATCTCGGAGACGGCTGTCTGCAAAACAGGCGCGGCTTCTACCAGCTATCGAGCATCCTTCGCCGCGTTTGGCTGCCAGCCAACCGGCGGCGGATGGCCGAATCAATGATACTGAATTTTCTGGTCAGGAAAGAGGTGCGGGAGAAGCAAGGATTCCCGCTGGGGAAGAACCAATCATCGTCAATTTCATAAGCCAGGAGCATTCATGTCAAAGCATCCATTCTCGAAGGCGGAGTCTGCCAGTCCAGGCCTATGTATGAAGCGGGTCTACCTCATCCTGATTGATTTCGTGCTACCGTTGCCGATGACTGCGCTCACCTACTGGCTTTGGTATCGCCGGACTGGAAGCTGGATGTTTTCAGCTTATCCGCTTGCGCTTGGGGTTTTGTTTGGATACATCTTTCCTGGCATCGGGACGAACGTTTTTCATCTCTGGAAGTTCAATGGGCCATTCAAGATGGGAAACTACTTCATTCACCACGGCTTCATGTATGCGCCCTATCTGGCCCTCGTCTTCTACGTTGCGTTTCCAGCGGGCGCTCCGTTGACCGTGGGAAACATCGTTCGCATCTTGATGAGCGCCGGCTTCATTCAATGCGTCCTTTCGTGCCACCATGATACTTGGGGAGTGGCTACGGGCATGATTGAGATCGCTACCCCCCCCGGGAACCGGGAATCTCACTCCCGTGGAGACGGTGACGCGCTTCGCGCTCGTCGGCTTCTGGCTAGCCGGCGCAGCCTATTCTGCAAGCTGCCTTATTGCCTATCGTGCGATTGTCGTCAACACACAGTCAAGCGGAAGGTCATTCGTTGTTCTGCTCCTGATCGGGCTTGCACTGATGAGCATTGCAGCGCTCCAATATGCTTTCGGCCAACGCGCTCTTCTTCTTGGCCTTGCCCGAAAGGTTAAACTTTGACCATGCGCATTCTGCTCATTGGCGCGAACGCTTGCAAGATGAACGATGGCCGGCGATGGCAGGAAACTCATGTGCGGGCGGCCTACGCGCCCACCACGCTGACCACGCTGGCCGCGCTCGTTCCGCCGGAACTCAATGCCGAGGTCACGGTCATCGATGAAGCTGTAGATAGGGTTCCCGACGATTTTGGCGGAGCGGATCTTGTCGGTATAAGCGCCATGACTTCTGATGCCCAACGCGCCTATCAGCTCGCAGACCAAGCACGCGCCTTGAGGATTCCGGTTGTGCTCGGAGGCTATCATCCGACTTTCATGCCGGAAGAAGCGGGCAAGCACGCCGATGCGGTGGTGAAGGGGTTTGCCGAGACCGCATGGCCGCAACTTCTTCGCGACTTTGCGCGTGGAGCGATGAATCCGCTCTACGAATCCGCGTGGGAAGAAGCGTTCACCTCCGGCGCGTGGCTTCCTCGGCGCGATCTGCTTCGGCGCAAAGCGTACTCCACAGCCAACACGATGGAAGCCTCACGCGGTTGCGCGAACCGATGTTCGTTCTGCATCGTTCCGCCGATGCATCAGAATCGCTTTGTGCAGCGACAGATGGAGCGAATTCATGCTGATATCGACAGCATGCCCGCTGGGCCGATTGCCCTGCTTGACCCAAATCCGCTAGAGAGCAGCGCAAGTGCCGCAGCGCTTCTTCCCACTCTCGCCGGACGCAAGTGGTTCGCCGCCGCTTCCATGAAATCGGCCGCCAACCGCTCCTGGGTCAAGGCCGCTCGCGCCAGCGGCTGCCGGGGCCTGATGATTGGCTTCGAGTCGCTGGACGCAAACGTTCTTGCCGCCGCCGGAAAGGCCTTCAATGATGTGCGCGCCTACGAGGAGACCTGCAAGATGCTGCGCGGCGAGGGCATCGCCATTCTCGGCAGCTTTGTCTTCGGATTCGACGGCGAAGAGCGCAGCGTCTTTGAGCGCACAGCGGAATTTGTTTTCCGGAACCGGCTGAATCTGGTTCTTTATTCTGTCTACACGCCGTTTCCGGGCACAAACGCCTGGACGCGGCTCAACGCACATGGGCGAATCCTGACCAGGGACTGGAGCCTGTACGACGGACGCCACGCCGTCTTCGCGCCGACAAAGATGACCGTGGACAATCTCGAACAGGGACTCTATGATGCCTGGAACGAGACCTATAGTCTTCGCTCGATCTTCACGCGGGTTGCCGGTTCCAGGACAATGCCGCTGGTGAGTCTTGCCGCCAACCTCGGCTTTCGCTATTATCGGCGCACCTTCATGCCGGCCGAAGAGACCGGAACTTTACGAGGCGAACCATGCGAATTCTCCTGATAATGCCGGACGCGCATATGCACAAATTGCGTCTCGGACTGTTCTTGCGCTCTATGCGCGAAGCGCCGTTGACTTTGACCACGCTGGCGGCGCTGGCGCCCGACGATCCAGAGATCGAGTTGAAGATCGTCGATGGCAGCGTGGACCGGATTCCGCTCGACGATCCGGCCGATCTGGTGGGCATCAGCGTCATCACGGGCTGCGCGCCTTCGGCTTATGATATTGCACGGCATTACCGGCAGCGCGGAACCCCCGTGGTGCTGGGCGGCGTGCATGTTACGGTTCTGCCGGGCGAGGCCATCCAACATGCGGATGCAATTGTGATCGGTCGTGGGGAATCCGCGTGGCCGCAACTCATTCGAGATTTTCGCGGCGGCCGGATGAAGCGTGTTTACCGCGAATACGATCTTTCGGACGATATGCTGGTCGGTGTGCCTGCTCCCCGGCGCGACCTGCAACGCAACTCCGGATACATGATGCCCAACACCATACAGGCAACCAGAGGCTGCCGGCGTAGGTGCGATTTCTGCTCGGTAACTGCGGTTTGGCCGCGCTATCTCAAGCGGCCTGTCGCTGACGTGGTGCGCGACCTCCGGGCAATTCCGGGAAGGATTGTGGCCTTCAACGACGTCAGCCTGGTGGACGATGAAGAGTATGCGCGCGAGCTGTTCACCGCCATGATCCCGCTCAAGAAGAAGTGGGGCGGACTGGTTACTGCCGACAGCCTGAAGAACTCGCGACTGCTCGACCTGATGGTGGAAAGTGGCTGCGTCTATCTTCTGATCGGCTTCGAATCCGGCGACCAGGACACACTGCGAGGCATTCGCAAGGGCTTTAACCAGACCGCCGAGTACAAGGACTTCGTAAACCTGCTGCATCGGCGCGGCATCACCATTCAAGGCTGCTTTGTCTTTGGTTTCGATCACGACGACAAATACTCCTTCGACGCGACCATCGATCTGGTTCAGGATCTGGGCATCGACATTCCGCGCTACTCGCTCTACACGCCTTATCCCGGAACGCCGCTCTTTGAGCGCCTGATGAAGGAGAAGCGGATTCTCAGCTTCAATTGGAACGACTACGACACGATGCATGTGGTGATTCAGCCAGCACAAATGAGTCCAGAGGAGCTTTACGCCGGCTTCAAGCGCGCCTATCGCGAGACCTTCAAGATGCGCCGCATTGTAGGGCGCGTGGCGCGCATGGATCTTCGTTGCCCAATCAACTTCGTCGGAAATCTCTGCTATCGGATCTTTGTGCGCCGCCTTTACAACGAGCCACGCTTTGCCTTGCCGTACTCGATAGCCAATCCTGGTGTCCCGCCGCCGCCGGAGAACTGGCTGGCGCCCGCGGAGTTGGAGGAGGCGCTGTGCGTGTAACGCTTATCCATCCCTGCATCGGCAAACGCGTGGGCGAGCGCCACGGGCTGCGCACCTGGCAGATGCAGCCGCTCTGGGCTGCCGCAGTGGCCGCGCAAACGCCGCCTGGGGCCGAGATTCGCTTCTATGACGACCGCCTCGAAAATGTCCCTTTTGACGAGCCGACAGACCTGGTTGGTATCAGCCTGGAAACCTACACCGCGCGCCGCGCATACCAGATTGCCAGCGAATACCGGCAGCGCGGCGTTCCCGTAGTGATGGGCGGAATCCATGCAACTCTCTGCCCCGACGAGGTCGCGCTCTACGCTGAAAGCGTGGTCACCGGCTGCGCAGAAGGCGCGTGGCAGGAGTTGATCGGCGACCTCGAACGCGGGACTCTCAAAAAGTTCTATCACGGCGCTCATGCTCCCAGCGATGATTCCTGGCGCTATGACAGGAGCATCTTCGACGCCAAGCACTACCTGCCCGTGCAGCTGATCGAATTCGGGCGCGGTTGCCGGTTGAGTTGCGAGTTCTGCGCCGTCCAGACCGCATTTCATCGCACCTATAGCGGCCGGCCGGCGGAGCAGGTGCTCGCGGAGGTCGCGGCCGCCTCCTCGGGCGCAACGCGCAACCAACTTATATTTTTTGTTGACGACAACCTGGCCTGCGAGCCGGATCGGCTCAAGCAATTTCTGCGCAATCTGATCCCGATGCGCGTGCGATGGGTGGGTCAGGCCGGCATCAACGTGGCGCACGATTCAGAGATGCTCGATCTGATTGTGCGCAGCGGCTGCCGTTGCCTGCTCATCGGCTTTGAAAGCCTGAAGCCGACCAATCTGAAAGAGATGAGCAAGCCGATCAACGAGGTGCGTGGCGGCATTGAACAGGCTGTCCGCGATCTGCGCCGAGCAAGTGTGCCCGTCTATGGAACCTTCGTCTTTGGCTTTGACGACGATCTGCCGGACGATTTCGAGCGCACCGTCGCTTTCAGTGTCGAACACGGCTTTCTGTTGGCCGCATTCGCGCATCTAATGCCCTTTCCGGGGACTGCTCTCTTCCGTCGGCTGGCCGCAGAGAAACGGCTATTGAACGAAAGTTGGTGGCTCGATCCAAGCTACTCTTACAACAGTGTTGCCTTCCAGCCCCTCCATCTGGGTCCCGACGAACTGCGCCGCCACTGCCTTGCCTCGCGACGCCAGTTTTTCTCACTGTCGAGCATGATGCGGCGCAGCATGGCCGCGGGGTTCCACCAGCGCGAATACTGGGTAGTGAACCTGTTGCATCGCGTCGAGCTGAGCTTGCGAAACGGCCATCCGCTGGGCGATCAATCCTGGAACAAGCCGCTGTTGCACGCTGGATGAATGTGTAGCGGAGCCGCAATCCCGGGCGCCGAAAACGGAGAAATGCATACGAAGCAAGAACGTGGAGAATCTTCAATCTTCCCGGTTCCGATAGGATTTCGTAGTATCGCAAGTGAATGCACAGAGAAGTCAAGTATCGGTTACGCCGCTGTGTAACCGATGCCCAGCTAAACGAGTAAAAATTAACGTGGTCTAAATGTCCATCAAGGTATCGGCCCCCCTGACCGACCTGTGCTGAGGTCGATGGTTTGGGCCACGACGAAGGCTATCGCCCCGGCCTATATCTTGCGGACGGTTTTCTCCGCCGCTGTGCGACGGTAGCCTTTTGCAACATCGTGCGAGAGGTCCGCACGAGCATCAAGAACTCCTGCGTCGCGGATTGACCGGGCAAGAGTGCAACTTTGCCGCCATAGCTGACGCCAAGAAACCTGTTCATTCCTCGCCTGCAAAATCACCTGTTAAATTTCCGCCTTCGGCGTATTTCTGCGTTGTTTGGCAGTCCACAGCGGCCTGTAAGTTGTTGAAAAGCACATATTATTTGGGCCTTTACACGGAAATAGCCGACGCCAGCGGACCCCGATAGACAAATCCGGACGCAACCTACAGAAAGGGGGTAGATATGGGGGTATATACAAGGCAATAAATTCTACCGCCATGAATATTAACTAGATACGAGTCGATACGAATCCCTCCGCCATAAGCGTTTTGAGCGAGTTCTAAAATCCTTTGCATTTTGAGCAGCCGCTCGGCGCTTTTGTCTTCTTCCAGCCCCGAAATTAGCGATTTGATGCGCAGTTCTTCGCGCTGCCAGTCGGCTTGCTTGCGCTGCCAGAATTCCTCTGCGATCTTGCCGTCGAGCTTGTCTGAGTAGGCTCCGTCCATGCGGCTGTAGATGGCTGCCAACTCTCGCTCCAGCCGCGCACGTTCCTGCGCTGCTTGCGTGTGCATCTGCACGTGTGCCCGCTGCAACGATGCGCCGATGCGCTGCGCAACCTCTGCCGAAATTTGCACGTCCTCTAGAAAACCTCTGATTAAGTCATCCGCACGCACTGCATCTGCATCGAATTGCATGTCGATGGAGAATGCGATGTGCCAAATAAGATTTGCGGCCAGCCGAGCTTTGAGTAATACGCGCGGCCCATCTGCCGGGAGCAGTTATTGCAGACCATGGAGTCAGTCGTTCCATGGTCCGAGTTAGTTGTTCTGATCGAGCCTTATTACCCCAATGCGGGCAACGGCCGCCAGCCGGTCTCGCCATCTTTCTGCGCATCTGCTTTTTGCAGCACTGGTTCTAGCTCTCCGATCCCGGTGCCGAAGATGCGCTCTACGATTCGCCCGCGCTGCGCGGTTTTGCTGGCGTTGACCTTGGCCGAGCCGCCGTTCCCGATGAGACGACGATTCTCAACTTCCGCCACATACTTGAACAGCATGACTTATGCGGCAAGATACTTGATGTAGTGAACCTTTATCTGGACCGCAAGGGCATTCGCATCGCTACCGGCGCAATTGTCGATGCCACGATCATCGCCGCTGCGCCGTCATCGACCAAGAACAGCAAGAAGGAGCGCGATCCAGAGATGCATCAGACGCGCAAGGGAAATCAGTGGCACTTCGGAGCCAATGCGCACATCGGCGTCGATAATAAGTCGGGAGCTATTCATTCCGTTTGCACTTCGGCGGCCTCGGTTTCGGACGTGCATATGCTGCCTCACTTACTGCATGGCGAGGAGAAGAAGGTCTGGGGCGAGGCGGGTTATCAAGGGCAAACCGAGGCCATTTACGAGGCCGCTCCTCAGGCGCGGGACATGACCTCGCGGCGCGTGAAGACCAAGCAGGGCGCGGAAGAAAACGAGAAGCGCAAGAACAGAGCCAAGGCTCGCGCACGGGCCAAGGCGGAATGTCCTTTCCGCATCTTGAAGCGTGTGCTCGGATTTACCAAAGTGCGCCATCGCGGCATCAAGAAAAATCATGAGTGGTTGTTGACGGCCTTCGCGATGGTCAATCTCTGCCAACATCGAAGACGGTTGATTTCACAGTTTTCCCCGCTCGGGACGTAGTGTGTGCAGAGGCCGAAAAGCGGCCTCCAGAGACGCAAAACGCGAACGCGCAAACCGCATTTCCCCCTGAAGTTGCCGCCGGAATACGGAATCGCGCCTGGAAAACGAAATCCGATCTTCAATACGGAAAATATCGGGGCCTGATCAGAGGTTCCCTAGCAAGCGAAATACATCGAAGAAAGACTATAAAGCACGAGTCAAACCCGGCAGCTTCGATCCCGGCGGCAAAGGAAGATCCCAGCCGCTCTCAAGCAGCTGCGCCCGCCGCTAGCCGGCGCACAGTCATAACGGTAATGTCGTCCTCTTGCCCGAAGTCCTTGGCTGCGTCGGCAATATAGAAGGCGGTCTGACTGCTCAGGTTATGCACGCGATCGAAGCCGAAGAGCTCGCCCGAGGGCAGGCGCGCCTCCACAACGCCATCCGACATCAGCAGCAGCCTGTCGCCGGGATGCAGGTAAAGCCTGACCTCTTCGTATTCGATCTCCGGCAGCACGCCCAGCGGCAGGCCGCCCGGCAGCAGAATCTCCTGGCTGTTCAGGTACGGCGGCAGATGCCCGGCGTTGGCCAGCACCAGCTCACCGCTGGCGTGAAACCATGCGGCCTGGCAGGTGGTAAAGCTCTCGCTGCCTGCCATCACGCGATTCAGCGCTTCCAGAATTCGCGCCGGGCTGCGTTCGGCCGAACTGCGCAGCGCGCCCATCAGCATAGAGACGTTCATCGCCGCCTTCAGCCCCTTGCCGGCCACGTCGCCAATGATCACCAGCAGGCCACCGTCGCCGGTCTCATGCACATAGAAGAAGTCGCCGCCCACTTCATTGGCAGGATCATAAACCGAGTCCACCTCGAAGCCCGGAGTCTGCACCTTCTGCTGGGGAATCATCAGCTCCTGCACGCTGCGCGCCGCTTCCAACTCGCTGGAAGCCCGCTCCTGATCCCGCTGCACACGCAGAAACCGCACAAAGATGATGAGCACAATCACAAATATTCCGGCGAATCCCGCGATGGTCTCAAAGCGAATCGGAATCGGCCCCGCCTGCAAGGTCAGTGGCGAGTGGTAGCCGTGGCCCGCAAAGTCGCTCATGCTGCCGGTGAGCAAGGCCTCGATCCAGGCCACAAAGCCCAGCAGAAGAGAAAGCAGCAGCAATCCCGCCTCAAAATTGCGCCTAACCGCAGCCCGAATCAGCGTGGCAAAGATAAAGATCAGCCAGCCGATGATCCACACCACGGTGCATAGCATGATTGCCAAAAAGGTTAGATCCAGCACTTTGCTCTGGCCGATAAAAAGCATCCCAGGGCCGATTCCGCACATGATGGGCGCGGAAAAACGCAGCAGACGGATATACCAGCGCCGGCGCACAGACAAAAACGCAATCAGAAACTCGAAGTAAAGATAAGCTGAAACCACCAGCAGTTGCAAAACGATGGCTTGAAACCAGAGATGATCCAGCCGAGCCGTGCTTTCGGTCAGATCTAAGAATGCGAACGGCGCTTGCACCAGTTCATAAAGCGCCAGCCACAGATACTCCGGATGGCCTCTTTGCGTGAAATAGAGCGCAAGCAGAAACAGCGCCAGCACAATGACCAGAATGGCGCTCACCAGCCTCGGCACACGGTCAAAAAGATTATGTGCCGCCCATAGTTCCAATGTGCGGTCCATCTCTTCCTGATTGCCGAGGCGGAATTTGCGATTGGCAAAAAAGCCCGTGTAGGCCCCGTATCCAAAGGGAAAGTAGGCCGTGCGCACCACCAAGGTCAGCGATGTCTCTGAAGGGTCAAGTTTCAGGTCGTAAATGCGCGAGATCTGCTGATAGCGCTCCGGCGCGTCGGCGTTCGGGCCCTCGGGCCTGATTCGCCGCCCATTGGCAAAGACCTCCGCGCTCAGCATTTCCGGGCCGGTGGACGCATTCTCCGAAGGCGGAAGCTCTACCAGCAGAACAACCGGGCCATGATTGGCAGACAGCTTCAGATGCAGCCGGAACCAGACAAAAGGTCTCTGATGGCCTTTGGGATGGCTCGCATCGTTCTCCCAATCGGGAGTGCCAGCGGGACGATCCTCGTCTGGAACCTCGGCGAATGAAGCGCTTGCATCACGGACGGCCCAGCCGGAATCGTCGAATTCGGGCGTTGCCGCGGCTGGATTCGCGGTGATGCCAACCCGCCATCCTTTGTCGAGTAGAAGCGGGGAACCGAGCGCGGCGGCGTCAAAATCCACCTCGGGAGTCGATTGCCGGCCTGCCGCGACGGGGCTGGCGTGGGCATGAGACCTCAATAGCTGATTCAGGGGGGGGGGCGCATGAGGCTCGGCCGACTGCGCAACGGCGCCCATCGCTCCGCAAACAAAAATCGCTGCTATCGCTGAATAGACCCGCCGCAAGACCTCTCCCTTCAAGCTCGTTGCTCTTCACTCTATCGCAGACGGATGCTGCTTCCAAGCAAAACAGGCGAGACGCTGGATTTGCTCATATTCGCCCTTTGATCCCAAAATCCTTCCCCTCGACAAAAAATACAATTGTTGTGTTGCCAAAAGGCAGCCCATTGGCGTCTAACCATTCGAGCGTAGCGGCCCCGCGCAACGCTCCAACCTGCGAGAATAGTCTTGTTCTGGAGGTGAGTCCATGAGAAGAATTCAAAGAGCATCAAGAGCAACGGTGCTGACGGCGATTGTGCTGGCCTTGGCCGCCGTCTCATGGTCGCAATCCACTCCATCGGCCACTCCCTCATCCACCACGCCCGCACCTGCCGCATCCACATCCGCTTCGCCCGCTGGCCAAACTCAAGCTGGCCCAGCGCCAACTGGCAGCGACACTCCGGCAACCGAGCCATCCAAGAAGCCCGCCCCCGGCACCACTCCCGTCGGTGGCGATGTCGCCGCTCCCAAAGTCGATCCCGACAAAGTCATCGAGCCCGGCAGCCAGAAGGTCAACGTAAAGTCCGGCTCGGTGGATGACGTCAATGCGGTTGGCAATCGCGATATAGGCGGCCGCGGCGTGGGCAACTGGTACTCCACCGACGGCGAAATCAGGATGGGCCGCGAGTACGCACAGGAGATTGAGAAGAGCACCAAGTTCATCACCGATCCGGTGGTCACCGAGTACGTGAACCGTGTCGGCCAGAATATCGTCAAGAACTCCGATTGCAAAGTTCCTTTCACCATCAAGGTCATCGATTCGGATGAGATCAATGCCTTCGCACTTCCCGGCGGCTTCTTTTACGTAAACTCCGGCCTCATTCTCAACGCCGATGAAGAGGCGGAACTGGCTGGCGTGATGGCTCATGAAACCGCCCACGTCTGCGCCCATCACGCCGCGCGCGAGATGACCCGCCTCAACTATGCGCAGATCGGCATGGTGCCTGTGATGATCTTTGTCGGGGGTTGGACCGGCTACGGCATCTACGAAGGCGCATCCGTCGCGATTCCCATAACATTTATGAAGTTCTCGCGCGAGTTCGAGGCCCAGGCCGACTATCTGGGTGTGCAATACATGTACCGCGCGGGCTATGATCCGCAGGCCTTCATTACTTTTTTTGAAAAGGTGCAGGCTCTGGAGAAGCGCAAGCCCGGCGCTGTCGCCAAGGTCTTTGCCGACCACCCTCAGACCCCCGACCGCATCCTCCACTCCCAGGAGGAAATTGCCCGCATCCTTCCGGCGCGCGACCAATACACGGTGACTACCTCTGAGTTTGACGACGTAAAAGCTCGCTTGGCACGCATTGAGAACAAACGCCGCCTTACTGACACCAAGGATGGCAAGCCCTCGCTGCGCCGCGCAAGCACCGGCGGCGGATCAGGCGGCTCAGGAGGGGCAGGAGGCAGTTCAACTGGCGACACCTCCGATGATGGCCCACCCACCCTCCACCGCCGCGACGACCAGAATTTGCGGTCTGCCTCTCTCCGATGATCGCTTATCCGCAATGAAGGATACGGGCTTCACATGCTGCGGGAAAAGGGAGAATAGGGATCAAATATCCCGAAAAGCATCCCGCAGGGGCTAAAGCTCTATACTTTTTGCTGAACTATCGGCACGACTGAAGTCGTGCCCTGACGCTTATTCGCTTTCTTTATGGAATTTTGCAAATAGCTCCCCTGAGAGAATAATTGTTTGTTTCCATCAACAAGCTGGTTGGACGTCCCAATCCTTTCCGCGGCATTTTTGCGGAAAGGCCTTTAATTCTCCAGCAATTACAGCAGGACAAGAACAATAGCTTGAAAAGGCTTTTTGTACCGTTCCCGATACGCTTCCGATTTCTGACTTGGTAAACTTGAATGGAGCTGGAAAATCTATCCGACCGGCCGCTGTTGTTTGACTTGACATCGATTTCAGCCGTTTTTAGAAGGGCTCACTCGTGGAAGAGCTGCGTGTACTGATTGCCGGCGGCGGCACTGGAGGGCACATCATTCCGGCGCTGGCCGTGGCCCACGAAATGGTAGAGCGCTACGGAGCCGAGGTGCTCTTTGTAGGCACGGCGCGCGGCATGGAAATTCGCCTGGTTCCCGAGGCAGGCTTCCTTCTGCGGCTGATCGATGTGGGCCCGCTGAAGAATGTATCGCTTCTCACTAAATTGCGCACTTTAATGGATCTGCCGCGCAGCATTTATGCTTGCCGGCGGCTGATTCGCGAGTACCGGCCGAGCGTGGTCTTTGGCGTGGGCGGTTATGCCTCCGGTCCGGCGATGGCCGCGGCTTTGCAGCTTGGAATTCCAGCGATGGCTTTTGAGCCGAATGCGATGCCGGGACTGGCCAACCGGCTGGTGGGCAAGCGGGTACAGGCCGCCGCCGTGAATTTTCCCTCGGCCGCGGCCTGGTTTCGCAACTGCGAAGTGACGGGGATTCCGGTGCGCCCGGAGTTCTTTACACTGAAGCCGCCTGCGTCGCCCGACCCGCACCTGCTGATCTTTGGCGGTTCTCAGGGCGCGCGGCTCTTCAACCTGCAACTGCCTGGAATCCTTGTCGGGCTTTTGGCTGCCGTACCCGGCCTTACGGTTCTGCATCAGAGCGGGCTGCGCCACTTTGAAGCGACGCATGCGGCCTATGTGGCCAGCGGAGCGGACCCCAGTCGTTGGCAGGTTCTGCCCTTTATCGACGATATGCCCCGGCGCTTTGCAAAGGCCAACCTGGTGATGGCCCGCAGCGGCGCTTCAACGGTCGCTGAGTTGGCCGCCGCGGGCAAGCCTGCCTTGCTGGTTCCCTTTGCCGGCGCGGCCGACAACCACCAGCATCGAAACGCCCAGGAGATGGTGAAGGCTGGAGCCGCCGTGTTGATGGATGAGCGGGATATGGAGCTACACGGCAAATTGCTGGAGACTTTGACATGCTTGCTGAAAGATCCGGAGCGACTGGCCTTGATGGGCGCGGCAGCGCGCAGCCAAGCGCATCCCGACGCCGTTGAGCACATCAGTAACCGGTTGGCCGCGCTAGCCAGGTTGCAGACTAAAAGTTAGCTACCGCCGCGCGGTGAGGGCGAGTTAGCAAGTTGGCGGCAAGTTCATTGCATGCGTAACTTGCAACGGCAAGCCGGGCTGCGCCTCATGAACAACATTGATGGGGATGAGTTGGAATCCGAGTTCTCTGGCTTGTGCGTGAAGTCTGGCAGATTTTTGGCATTGTCTGCGCTCTTCCTGCTTTTGAAAGATGGTGGCGTCGTATTCTTGCTGCGTCGCGACCATATGGCACACACTTCGCTGGAAGATCGAGGTCTTTCACAAGATCCTCAAATCAGGCTGCCGGGCCGAAGATGTCCGACTCAGAACCGCTTCGCGGCTGACCAATCTGCTGGCCGTTTTCTGCATTTTGAGCTGGCGCGCCTTCTGGCTCACCATGACCAACCGCATCGATCCGAAGGCTGATCCAGAACGGGTCTTCACGGATCAGGAACTGCGCATCCTGGATCGATTGGTCAAGGACAAGCCCACTGCCCAGGCGCAGAAAACCCTGCTCTCGCATTCTCTGATCAAGCTGGCACGGCTGGGCGTCTGCCTGGCGCGCAACTCGGACCCGCCACTGGGAAACGAAACCATCTGGAGAGCCAGAACAATTGCATTTGAAGTTTGGGCGAAAGCTGAAAGACGGTTGTTTTGGAGGTTCTGGAATGAGGGCTGAGTTTGAAATAGACCGGCGGAAAACAGTGGCGGAAATCGGCGAAAAAGGGGCGTTTTTGGCAAAA
>CAZDYU010000071.1:0-22830 GCA_964509755.1 uncultured Occallatibacter sp.
AAATATGACCCTCTTTTTGCCAAAAACGCCCCTTTTTCGCCGATTTCCGCCACTGTTTTCCGCCGGTCTTTTTCAAACTCAGGCCTCGCTTCAGAGCCTCCAAAACACCTGCCTTTCACATCTCGCCCAAACCTCAAATGCGTTTGCCCTGGACCGGTACGGTTACCGTGGATTTTAAGGAAATCGATTTCTAAAAGACAAGCTCGGGTGTAGCGCGATCTTTACGGGCTGCGGGGAATGCCATGAATCCTTGCTGATATCTCGATACGAAGTCTGCGGGGCCGAAGCCTGCTTGAATATTGCAACGCTCAGGCACCGCTGAAGTTGTACCCAGATAAAGAACTGACTCCCATTCTGCCGGATCGCATGGTAGTGAGGCGGCAATCGGACCGTTTGAATCTCTTGATTCTTCAGAAACCTCGTCATCAAAACAGCCCCACATGCGAACGTGATGCAGGTCACAGCCGACTGTTATTTTCAATGCGTACTGTCATCTTCATCCACGGCGAACCAACGGCGGCTTCCTCAAGATCGCATCTCGCCACCAGCGGCTTACCGGTTCCTGCACTGGAGTGAGGTAGGCATGGGTCAGACAATTTACCAATCGATGCAGCAAAAGGGCTACAGCCGCAGAGATTTTCTTCAATTCTGCGCCGTGGCCGCAACCGCGGCCGGCTTCAGCAAGAGCGGCGTTGCCCAGGTGGTCTCGACCTTCGAGAAGAAAGACAAACCTGCTGTTATCTGGCTGCACTTTCAGGAGTGTACCTGTTGCAGCGAGTCCTTCATCCGCGCCTCGCACCCCATTGTGCTGGATGTGCTGCTGAATGTGCTGGACCTCAACTATACAGAGACGCTGATGGCGGCCTCCGGTTTTCAAGCCGAGAAGAGCTTGAACGATACCATCCAGAACAATAAAGGCAAGTACATTGTGCTGGTGGAAGGCGCGGTGCCCACTGGCGACGACGGCGTTTATTGCATGATCGGCGGCAAGACGGCTGAGTCGATTCTTCAAACTGTCGCCAAGGACGCGGCGGCCGTGGTGGCGTGGGGCAGTTGCGCCTCCAACGGCTGTGTGCAGGCGGCAAAGCCCAACCCGACCGGCGCGACCCCGATCCATAAATTAGTGGACAAGCCGGTAATCAACGTACCCGGCTGCCCGCCGATTGCCGACGTAATGATGGGAGTCGTCACGCATCTACTGGTGGTGGGAACGCCGCCTGCGCTAGACAGCCAGGGAAGGCCGAAGGAGTTCTATGGGCGGCGCGTGCATGACACGTGCTATCGGCGTCCGAATTACGACGCCGGCTTGTTTGTCGAGTCCTTTGACGACGAGAACGCGCGCAAGGGTTATTGCCTTTACAAGATGGGTTGCCGCGGTCCGGTCACTTACAACGCCTGCTCGGTAATCAAGTGGAACGAGGGCACCAGTTATCCAATTCAATCCGGTCACGGCTGCATTGGTTGCAGCGAAGAGGGTTTCTGGGATAACGGGCCGTTCTACCAGCATCTGGCTTCCTTCCCCGGCTTCGGCATTGAGAGCACGGCCGACACTATTGGCACGGTGGTGGGCGTGGCCACGCTGGCTGGAGTTGCCGCGCACGCCGTCGTCACCAACATTCGCAAACGGCCGGTGATTGCAGAAGTACACGCCGATGATCAAAAGGAGATTTGATAGACCATGACACGCATCGTCGTCGATCCGGTAACTCGCATTGAAGGCCACCTGCGCATTGAGGCTGTGGTGGAAAACGGCGTCATTACCGACGCATTCAGCGCAGGCACCATGGTGCGCGGCCTGGAAAAGATTTTGATGGGCCGCGATCCGCGCGATGCCTGGGCCATCACCGAGCGCGTCTGCGGCGTCTGCACCACGGTTCATGCGCTGACCAGTGTGCGCGCGGTTGAAAGCGCGCTGGGCATCACCGTTCCGCCGACTGCCGAGATTATTCGCAACATCATGATGACCACGCAGTATGTGCAGGATCACGTGATCCACTTCTATCACCTGCACGCGCTGGATTGGGTGGATATTGTCAACGCCCTCAAGGCCGACCCGAAGAAAGCTGCCGAACTGGCGCAGTCCTTCTCCAAGTGGGACAAGAATACGCCCGCCTATTTTTCCGAGGTGCAGGACAAGATCAAAGCCTTTGCGGCAAGCGGCCTGGGAATTTTTGCCAACGGTTATTGGGGGCACCCGGCCTACAAATTGCCGCCCGAAGTCAATCTCATAGCCGTGGCGCATTATCTGGATGCGCTCAGTTGGCAGAAGGAGATTGTCAAGATTCACGCTGTCTTTGGCGGCAAGAATCCACATCCGAATTATCTCGTCGGCGGTGTGCCTTGCTCCATCAACATGAATGAAGTGGCTGCGATCAACAGCGAGCGGCTGAATCTGGTCAAGAAGCTCATCGATCAGGCCGACGAGTTTCTCAATCAAGTTTATATTCCGGATTTACTTGCCGTTGCTTCCTTCTACAAGGATTGGGCGAGTTATGGCGGCGGCTTATCGAACTATCTCAGCTACGGCGAGTTTCCCACCAAGGGCTACGGCAATCCCGATTCATTCAAGTATGCACGCGGCGTGGTTTTGAATCGCGATTTGACCACGGTTCATCCGGTGAATGCAACCGATGCGCAGGAGATCAAGGAGTACATTGCGCACTCGTGGTACAGCTACGAGGGCGGCGACGCGGCGGGTTTGCATCCCTGGGCCGGCGAAACCAAGCTGAATTACACCGGGCCCAAACCGCCTTTCGAAACGCTGGCCGGCTACGACAAATACTCGTTCCTGAAGACGCCGCGCTGGAAGGAACAGGCAATGGAGGTGGGTCCGCTGGCGCGGCTGGTCGTCTCCTTTGCAGCCGGGCGCACCGAGGTGCAGGATCTGGTGAAGGATACGCTGGGCAAACTCGGCGTTGGGGTTCCCGCGCTTTTCTCTACGCTGGGACGCACCGCGGCGCGCGGCCTGGATGCGGCGCTGGCGATGAATTGGCTCAAGGAGTACTATGGGCTGCTGATGGATCGCGTGAAGATTAACGAGGTCTCGACCTTCAACGGTGAATTCTGGGAGCCGAAGAGCTGGCCGAAAGATGCCGAGGGGGTTGGCCTCACCGAGGCTCCGCGCGGCGCGCTGGCTCACTGGATCAAGATTCACGACGGCGCAATCGAGAATTATCAATTGGTTGTCCCGACCACCTGGAACGGCTCGCCGCGCGACGCCAAGCAGCAGCGCTCGTCCTTCGAGCAGGCGCTGATTGGCACACCGGTGGCCAAGATCGACGAGCCGGTCGAGATTCTGCGCACCATTCATTCCTTTGACCCGTGCCTGGCCTGCGCCGTGCATTTGTACGATCCGCAGGGGCGGCACATCGCCCAGGTTTCCTTCGAGTGACGCCCATGAGTACACCGAACATTGCCGCGAGCAGCGCGCCGGTCGAGCATCCGGTCGAATACCGGCGCATCTATGTGTGGGAACTACCAGTGCGCGCCTACCACTGGATCAACGCCATCGCGCTGGTGGCGCTGTGCATAACCGGCTACCTGATTGGCGCGCCGATTCGCGCATTTTATGCGGCCGAGGCTTACCAGCAATACTGGTTCGGCTGGGTGCGCTTCATTCACTTCGTCGCGGCCTTTGTCTACGTTTTCAACTTTGCTGCGCGGCTTTATTGGGGTTTTGTAGGCAACAAATACTCGCATTGGAATGCATTTTTCCCGCTGAAAAAGGCGCAGCAGCAGGAGATTGCAGATGTCATTAGGGCCGATGTCTTTGAAACCAAGCTGCACGGGCCGATCTCGACCGGGCACAATGCACTGGCTGGACTGATTTACTTTTTCACTTTTCTGGCCTTTGTTGCTCAGACCATCACCGGCTTTGCACTTTACTCCAGCATGAGCAACTCATGGCTGCCGCGCATGTTTACCTGGATTGTGCCGCTGATGGGCGGCGAGTTCGGCGTGCGCTTCTGGCACCATACCTTCCTGTGGTTCTTTGTCACCTTTGTCATCGTTCACGTCTATCTTGCCTTCTATCACGATTACATCGAGGGGCGCGGCACGGTATCCTCGATTATCGGCGGATGGAAGTTCGAGCGGGAGAAGAGTGACAAATAGCGGGAAGACATTGGTGCTGGGCTTGGGCAACGTCATCATGGGCGACGAGGGTGTCGGCGTTCATGTGGTGCGCGCATTGGAAGCCGAATTTGACAGGCACACGCTGCCGGTCAATGTGGAGTTTCTGGACGGCGGCACTGGCGGCTTTACGCTGCTGGAGCCGCTGCAAAGCGCAGCCCGCATTATCCTCATTGACGCCGCGGCCGACGGCAATCCCATCGGCACAGTCACCCGCACAGCGCCGCGCTTCTCGCGCGACTATCCGCCCTCGCTCACAGCGCACGACATTGGAGTCAAAGACTTATTGGATGTCTTCTATATTCAAGGCGGCGGACCCGAAGTGATTCTCTACGCCATCACAATCGACCTGCGGCAGCCTATCTCGATGGAGTTATCGGAAGTGATCGCAAAGGCGGCAAAGGTGGCTGTTGCGGAGATACTGGCGGAGTTGAATTCCAACTCCGCCGCTTGATTACTTCGCCCGCGCATTCAGCTTCCCTAGCACCTGCTTCAAATCATCCAGTTTCTGTCCGGC
This sequence comes from uncultured Occallatibacter sp., assembly GCA_964509755.1. Lineage (GTDB taxonomy): Bacteria > Acidobacteriota > Terriglobia > Terriglobales > Acidobacteriaceae > Telmatobacter. The sequence continues at coordinate 4,649 of CAZDYU010000071.1, forward strand.
ATCGGCGAGTTTGCCGGCTGAGGTAAGGCGCTGATAATCGTCGAAGTCTTTGCTGGCCTGACCAATCAGAGTATTCAAATCCTGCGCGGGAGCGGGCGTTCCAGCGGGCGCTGTGGCTGACGCTGTCGGTGGCGTTGTCGAAGTGGTTGAATTGGTTGAAGTCTCGGACGCGCTCAACGACGAGATCCCGCCGCCAAAAAGCGATGAGAGCGCGGACTCGAAGTTAGGCCCGTAGGCGAGTTTGTCCTGAAGAGCCAGCACCACCAGGCGCAACTCCGGCATGGGGCTGCGGTCGGCTTGCAAATAGATCGGCTCGGCGTAGAGCAGCGCCTTGCCGGTAGGGATCACCAGCAGCGTTCCGCGGCGCACGTGCGAGCCTTGCTGATTCCACAAAGTCAACTGGCCGGAGATTTGCGCATTCTGATCGATGCGCGCCTCGATCTGCAGCGGCCCATCGACTAGCTTTGTTTTGGGAAAGTCGTAGACGATCGATGTGCCGTAGTGCTCGCCGTCGCTGCGCCCGGCAATCCAGCCAATTAAATTATTGCGATTGGCTGGCGTGAAGGGCAGTATCTCCACAAACTCTTCGCCGCTCTCGCCGGGCAGTTTCATCAGCACAAAGTTAGGCTCCATGGCTTGAGTCTGCTGCGCGCCTCCGTCGCCCATGCCAACTTCAGTAGCTACCGTCCATAGATCTTCCCGGTTATAAAAGACTTCTGGATTGGTCATGTGATAAAGGCCATAGACTTCGGCTTGCAGCTTCAAAAGTAACTCAGGATAGCGAACATGCTTGCGCAGCCCGGCCGGCATCAATGAGGCATCCTTGAAGAGCGTGGGAAAGATGCCGCGATAAGCCGCCAAAATCGGATCTTTATTGTCGAAAGCATAGAAAGTCGTAGTGCCGTCATAGGCGTCAACTACAACCTTGACGCTATTGCGCATGTAGTTGAGATCCTGGCCATCGACGGTGTAATGCGTGGAGTAAGGATAACTGTCCGATTGCGTGAAGGCATCCAGAATCCAGGAGAGGCGGCCATCGTCGCCCAGCACGATATACGGATCCTGATCGAAGGTGAGAAACGGCGCAAGGGCCGCCACGCGCTCCCGCACGCCGCGCCGCATCAGCAGGCGGCTCTGCCCGTTAACATCGTCGCTGAAAGGCAGCTTGGCCAAATCACCGCGGTCGAAGGCAATCAGCGCGCGGCGCAGGAATCCGCCTAACTCGATGCCGCCGCTTCCTTGATAAAAAGTAAGATTATTGGTGTCGCCTTGCGGATAATTAAACTCCTGCTGGCGCGTCTTTACGTAAACATCGGTATTGGTCTGCTCGCCGAAATATATCTCAGGCCGAGTTACATTCAGCCCAGGCGCTGTGCTTTGCACTGGCATGTTACTCAGAAGCAGCGTGGGCAGGCCTTCCGGGGTAAATCCGTTCACGGGATTCATCGTGATGCCGTAGCCGTGGGTGTAAATCAGCTTGTCATTGATCCAGTTGCGGCTGCTCTCGGGAAGTTTATCGACATTCAGTTCGCGCGCGGCCAGCATTACTTCGAGCTTCGTGCCATTGACTTCATAGCGATCGATGTCGATGTCGGGAAAGTCATAATAAGTACGAATCTCCTGTATCTGCCGCAATGTATCTTGAAGCGCATGCCAATCCCAGAGGCGAATATTCTGGAGCGTGGCCTGATTGTTGGCCGGATCGGCGGCATCGATAGTGGTCTCGGCGGGAAACTCGCGCTGGTCAAATGCATCCAGTCCATAGGCCTGGCGAGTCATCTCGATATTATGCGAGATATAAGGCTGTTCGCGGACCAACTCATTGGGCTTGACCAGAAAGCTGGTCACATACCAGCCCATCACTCCGACTCCGGCATAGCAGAGCGCGGCGGGAAGAACGGCTACAATCAGCCAGCGCCCGCGCGGAGCAAAGAAGCCGGTCACCAAGGCAATCAACGCGCCCAACAGGAGAGCCGCGCAGACCACCAGCGTTCCAGTCAGCGTTACATGCGCATCGGTGTAAGTAATGCCATCAAAAATCGTGTGGTGCTCAAAGAGTAATTGGAAGCGGCCGAGATAAACGCGCAATGCAACCACGATCAAAAGAAATGCAATCGAGATAGATAGGCCGCGCCAGGGCAGATCGGAAAGCGTTGCGCCGCCGCTGCTGAGCGCGCGCGAACTGCCGGAGACAACTAAAAATACTACGGCGACAACGCAGGCTATCACCGTGAGCGTTAGCAGCCAGCCAAGAATAAGCTGCCAGGCAGGCAGCGTGAAGAGATAGAAATTCAGCGGCAGGCCGAAGACGGGATCGGAAGGGCCGCCGGCGGCGCGCGGAGCAAACCACCAAACCGCCAGCGTCTGCCATTGCGCCGCCATTGCGCCGCTGGTTAGGAGCGCGATGAGCAGCGAACCGCCGGTAGATACGACCCTCAACACCGGCTTGAGCGAAAAAGTGACCGGATTGCCGTTGATGAAAACTGTGTGATCGATGGGCAGGTCGTCGCGGTGGGCGTGCTTGAAGAGTGAAAATATCCCAAACAAAAGGAGAAAGGTGAGCAGGAAAAACCCGGCAAAGATGCCCCACTGCAAGCTGCGCGATTTCCAGAAGACATCGCCATAGCCCAGCGAAGTGAACCACAGCAGGTCAACCCAGTAAGAGAGCGCGGTGCGGCTGCCGAGAAAAAGAATGGCAACGATGGCGATGAAAACAAAAAAGACGCGTCTGCCGCGGCGCTTCGGTGCGTTGAAATTGGGCCAATCGATCGTTTCGGGCATTTCTATTTCACTTTCCTTTTCTGTGCTTATGGGCTGAAAGGCAGCCAGCCTCTCCAACTCCACTTTAGTCTCCTTCAGCGGGTTTTGCAGAAGAATTTCGGTTGGCTGCGGTCGTATCGTTTTCAATTTATCGGAAGCTGGTTTGTGCGGCGGAAAGTCTGTGTGGTATACGCTATCTTTAGAATCCCGCAACGCCTGACATCGCCATTGGCTGCCGGCCGTCGTTCTCGCATTGCGCGGATTGCCCGGGCGAAAATGAAAGAACCTTCCGTGTCAGCCCTCAGTTCCGGCTTGTCCAATAGCTCGTATCGAGCTGATATTGACGGCATCCGCGCCATCGCCATCCTGAGCGTAATTTGCTTTCACTGCGCGGTGCCAGGAGTTACCGGCGGATTTACCGGCGTGGACATTTTCTTCGTGATCTCCGGCTATCTGATCGGCGGGCATATTTTCTCCGAGGTCAGGGCAGGGAGTTTCAGTTTTTTGCGTTTTTACTGGCGACGCGCCAAGCGGATTCTACCGGCATTTTACGGCGTTTTAGCCTTTGTTTTGCTGGCGGCCTTGCTTCTGCTTTCGCCGCTTGAGGCCATGAAGACCGCACAGTCCGCGGTTGCGGCCACGCTTTCTGCTTCCAATATCGCATTTTGGTCGGCAAGTTCTTACTTTGCGCCGGCCAGCGAATTGCGGCCGCTGCTGATGACCTGGTCGCTGGGCGTGGAAGAGCAGTTTTATCTTGTCATTCCTATATTGTTGGTGCTGCTGGCGCGCATCCGGCGAAGTTGGATTCTGCCGGCTGTTCTGATTAGCTGCGGCTTCTCCTTTCTTTTAGCATGGTTTGAATTGGGCTACTATTCGCAAAATGTTTTTTATCTGCTTCCAGAGCGGGCGTGGGAGCTTGGCGTGGGCGTGGGCCTGGCAGTCGCGGAATTGACCGGGAGGCGCATTCGCCTTAATTCTTTTCTTACTCAACTGGCAAGCCTGGCCGGGGTGGGATTGCTGCTCGCGCCGCTCTTCCTGCTCGATTCGCGGACACTTTTTCCGGGCGCGGCGGCACTTCCCTCGGTGCTGGGCACGGCGCTGGTGATTGCGCTGCCTTCCGCCGCGATCAACCGGCGGCTGCTTTCTCTTCCGCCGCTGGTTTTTGTGGGCAGAATCTCCTATTCTCTTTACCTCTGGCATTGGCCTCTGCTGGCGTTTTTGCGTGTAGTTTCTGGAGGCGCGGCGCCGCGCGGGGCTGCCTGGCTGACTATTCCGGCAGCGTTTGCAGCGGCGGCGCTTTCCTATTTCTTCATCGAACAGCCTTTCCGGCGATCGACGCGCGAGCCCGCTCCGCTGTTGATTCGCTACGGAATTGTCAGTGCGGTTTTTCTGGCGGCTTGGGCTGCGGTGTGGCTGAGCCACGGTTTGCGGCAGCGCTTTGCGCAGTTGGATCGCGTAGAGCACGGTGCGGCATACAAGCTTGCCTCAGACCCTTGTCTTGTTACCTTGGTTGAGCTGCCAGCGTCACCGCTCTGCGATGACCGATTCGACGCGCGACCCGCGGTTGCAATCTGGGGCGACAGCCACGCGGCCGCCCTGGCGCAGGGCTTACGCACTCTTGCCGAATCGCGGGGATACGGCTTTGTGGAGTTGGAGCGCACCAGTTGTACGGCGTTGACTGGAGCCGCGAACTTCCAGCCCGCCTTCGACCATGAGGCTGCTGAATGCATGGCTTTCAATCGCAAGGCTCTGTCGCTGCTCAACTCCGATCCGCGGATCAAGATCGTGATTCTTGCCGGCCAGTGGGCTAGCTCCTTTCAGCAAAAGGATGTGGACCGCTGGCTGACCGATGACTCCGTTCCGCAGGCCAAGCCGCTCACTGACGATGCAGCCGGCGCGCTCTTCGTTCGTTCTTTGCGGGCAACCATCCAGAGCCTTCGCCAGGCCGGCAAGGAGGTCATTGTTCTTGCCGACGCGCCGACCTTCGATCTTGACCCCATCTTCAGAATTCGGGCAGCGCAGATTCCCGCGCGGCGCGCGCTGGCAAGGTGGATGGGAGCTGAAAGCGCCAGCGATCCAGGATTAGCTCCTTTTGGCAATGCTGCCGCGGTCGCAATTGCCAACGCTCAACTGAGGAAGGTGGTCGAGGGAGTTCCGGGAGTGCAACTGATCGACCTGAAAGCGGAGCTTTGCCGCACCAACGATCAATGCCTTTATCGCGACGGAGATCGTGCGTTTTACAGCAACGCCGACCACCTCAGCGTTGTGGGAGCGCGATTCATCCTTCGCGATTTTCATCTTCCGCAACTTGCGGCTTCGGGAAAATAAGGGCTGTAACGCCAGTCAGTTTCGCTTGCGCGCAGCTTCTTCATAGACCGCGGCGTATTGGCGCGCCGGCTCTTCCCAGCTATAGTTTTGCGCCATGCCATTCAGCATGAGTCGCTTCCAGCCGTCTTTATCGGCATAAGCCTCCAGTGCCCGCTCAATGGCAGCCAGCAGCGCTCCGGCGCTTTTGCCCTTGAATTTGAAGCCGGTGCCCGTTCCTTGTTCCGAATTCCACTCTTCGATGGTGTCATCCAGGCCGCCGGTGGCGCGCACCACGGGTACGGTTCCATACTTGAGCGAGTAGATCTGATTCAGGCCGCAGGGCTCGTAGAGCGAGGGCATCAGAAAGAGATCCGAACCAGCCTCGATACGGTGAGCCAGCGGATCGTCGTAGCCGATGCGCACGGCCACATTTCCCTTGTTCCAGAAGGCCCAGTCGCGGAAGAACTTCTCATAAACCGGCTCACCCGAGCCCAGCGCCACCACGACCGCATTCATCTCCGAGAGCTTGCCCGCGATCTGCTCCAGCAAATTGAAGCCCTTCTGCGTGGCAAAGCGCGAGACAATGCCGATCACCGGCGTCGAGTCCTCCACATGCTCCAGCCCGAAGGCTCGCAGCAGTTCGGCGCGGCAGGCTTTTTTGCCCTCCAGATTCTCTGGGGCAAAGTTTACAGCCAGATTCCGGTCGGTAGCGGGATTCCACTGCGCATAGTCCACGCCGTTCAGAATTCCGCGCAAATCGGCCGTCCGCAGCCGCAAAGTACTGTCCAGGCCTTCGCCGAACTCCGGCGTCTGAATCTCTTCGGCATATTTGCGGCTTACCGTGGTCAGGGTTTCCGAGTAGACCAAGGCACCCTTGAGGAAGTTGAAGCGATCGTAGTGCTCCAGCTTGTCCATGGTGAAGATCTCCCACGGAAAAAGCAGCCGCTCGGTGGTCGCAGGCGGAAATGCGCCCTGATAGGCGGCATTGTGAATGGTCACAACCGAGGCGGCGTTGCGCAGTGCTGGGTCGGAATCGTAGGTTGTGCGCAGATAGACCGGAATCAGCGCCGCCTGCCAGTCATGCACGTGAAAGATTTGCGGCACACCCAGTTGCTTGGTGGCCTCGATCACCGCGCGGCAGTAGAGCCCGAAGCGCTCGGCGTTATCCGGATAGTCGATGCCGTTGGCACCATAAAGCTCGGGCCGGTCGAAGAGCTCCGGGCAATCGACAAAGCAGAACTGCACGCCATCGCGTATGCCGCCGTCCACAATGCCCGCAAAGCGGTTGTAGTACTGAAAGGGGATGGTGAGGGAAGGGATTGCATAGCGTGGATCGCCTTCAATCTGGCGGTGCACGCGGGCGTAGAACGGTAGATAAACAGTGACCTGGTGGCCCAGCTTGACCAGCTCAGGCGGCAGCGCCCCGACAACGTCGGCCAGACCGCCGGTCTTGGCAAAAGGAACGCACTCGGAGGCGGCAAAGACTATGTGCATGTCTCTAGACGCCAGTTCCGGCAAAGACCACGCCAACTGTGCGCAGGATGATTTTGAGGTCGAGCCAGATGCTCCAGTTTTCGATGTAGATCACATTGAGCGAGATGTAGCTGTCGGATGAAGGATCCTGGCGGCCCTGCACCTGCCAGAGGCCGGTAACGCCGGGGGTGACGGCCAGAACTCTCAGGTAGGCAAGCTTTGAGTCGCGCACATCTTCGGCGGGAAGCGGCCGCGGCCCCACGACGCTCATATCGCCGCGCAGCACATTGAAGAACTGCGGAAGCTCATCCAGTGAGTGCTTTCGCAGGAAGCGGCCCAGTTGGGTAACGCGGGGGTCGTCGGAGATCTTGAAGAGCACTCCGTCGCGCTCATTCTTGTGCATCAATCCGGCGCGCCTCTGCTCAGCGTCAGTGACCATGGTGCGGAACTTGAAGCAGGGAAAGACGCGGCCCTTTTTGCCGACGCGATCCGAGCGGTAGAAGACGGGGCCGGGTGAATCCAGCTTGATGGCGATGGCGATGGCCAGCATCACAGGAGAAAGCAGGATCAGCACCAGGCTGGAAAAGACAATGTCGAGCCCGCGCTTCAGCACCAGTTCAATCTCCGGCACCTGCCCGCGATGCAAAGGGATGGTGGGAAAGTGGCCAATGTACTCGATGGGGCTGTTGAGTGAGACGCCGTCGAAAAATTCGGGAACAAGGCGCAGATCCACGCGATGGGCGCGGGCCTTTTCCAACACATCCTGCACCACGCTGCGCTCACAGCGCGTGGTAAAGAAAATCTCGTCGATGAAAAGCCGGCTGGTCTGCTGAAAGAGCGTGTCCAGCGTTCCGACAACATCGCCGGAGGAGGCGGCAAAGCGGGAGCCTGAGCCGGTGTATTCTCCAGACCGGGGCGGTTCGATGAAGCCTTTGAATCTGTACCCGAGGTGACGGATGCTCTCCAGATAAAAGCGCAGCGCAATGGCCTCCGGTCCGGTGCCGACGATCAGCACATTGCGCGTGCCAACCCCATGCGCAAAGCCGCGATACAGCATCATGCGATAAACAAACCGGCGCAGGCTGAGGGCTATGGTGACCAGCCCGATGGTGACCAGAACAATGAGCCGGGAGATGTCTTCGCCGTGGATCAGATAAAGCGTCCCGGTCAAAAGCAACCCTGAAGTGAGGCAAGCCTGCACGCTGAGGCGCTGTTCATGCAGGGTGTTGTTAAGCTGGGTAGGCGAATAGAGATTCAATCGGCGGCTGACGATCATCAGCGAGATGGCGAAGAAGATCAACAGGGTAATCAGGATGCCCACCGAGCGGCCATGGACGAGAGCGACGTGCAGAAAGCCTCTGGCGCCAGCCAGAGGATTTGTGTGTAATTTATAAGCCATGGCAAGCGCGGCGGAAGCCAGGATGGTCGCGACATCCAGGAACATCCAGAGCCTTGTCTTGCCCTTGGGACCGCGCGCAGCGTCGCCGGCCGCCCCCCCCGTCCATTCCTGCGAGGAGGAAACCGAAGTAGATACTCTCTGCCAGAAATCCGAAGTTGCCATAGGCGTTTCGCTCACCTCAAAAACGTCAAAACGCAAGGAAAGTGGACCAGCAGCACGCACCAATGGATACATGAGCGGGAAGCCGCGGATAACGGCACCCCAATCCTCTCCCTGTTTGAAGGCATCTCCAAGCCAGCGATTGCGAGTCCGCTTGCGGGAAAACCAACCAACAGAGAAAAATGACACCGGATCTAGCCTGTCCGGATATGAACTTCGATACTCTTTGATGACTCTTGCTGCCTGCAATATGCGGCAACTATGTGTGGCTAACGATCGGGGAGAAGACAATCAGCTCCAGATTGATCGTGATGCTATAAACTTCACTCAAAGACTGAGAACAGCGTGAGTAAAGTGAAATCAATCTGAAGAGATAATTGTATCGCACTTTTCCCTTTTTGCAGCCTCTTCGATCGGAAAAATCAAAGCCGAAAACGCCGGACTCGATGCCGCCCAAGCCGACGTAACCAGATTCGGCCCCGGAGAATACGAATGGCAAGGAAAAAATTCAAGGCTGCCATTACGGTATGAGCCGCTTCTTATTCCGAAGGTAATACGTACGCATCCAGCGAAAGGAACTGCTGGATAGGCTCTTCGGGCGAGGCAACAAAGTCCTTCAGGGGACCAAAGAAAAGCGCCCGCCCCTGATGCAGAAAGAGCACCAAGTCGGCGAGCCGCTCGGCAAAGCGCATATCGTGCGTGACCACTATGCTAGTGAATCCGAGCTTGCGCTTGAGGCGCTGGATGAGGTCGCCCAGACGCTTGGCGATGATGGGATCGACCATCGTGGTTGGTTCGTCGTAGAGCACCACCTCGGGCTTGGCAGCCAGGGCGCGGGCAATGGCGACGGCGCGCCGCCTGCCAGTCGAGAGGCTTGCGGGGAAGGCATCGATCACATCCTCGGCGCCCACCATCCCGATCAGCCGTTCGACCTCCTTCTGGGTCTGCTCCTCGTCCAGGCTGCCGCGTTCCCGCAGCGGAAAGGCGACATTCTCACGCACACTGAGCGAATCGAAGAGCGCGCCGTTTTGAAAGACCATGGTGACGCGCTTGCGGATGGGCCTCATGCCCTCTTCGTCAAGTGTGGTGATCTCCTGCCCTTCCACGTGAATCGAGCCCGAATCCGGTTTGAGAAAGCCCATCAGCATGCGCAGCGCAACCGATTTGCCCACTCCGCTGCGCCCCAGGATGCAGAGCGTCTGGCCGCGATTCATTGCGAAATTCAGGTCATCGAGCACCGGCCGGCCGTCAAAAGAAATGCTGACGTGGCTGAAGGAAAGGATGGGGTCAGGCGCTTGAACCAGCGCTTGGGAGGCCTCGGCATTGGATGAGCAGTCGAACATGTCCTGCATTCAGCTTACGCGATGAAAATGCTGGCTGACGATCGGAATCCCGCAGCTGGCTGGTTAGCCTTCCAGCTTATACCGGGTCTCGGCCAGATGGTAGAGCCGCCGCCAGACCAGGCGGTTCATCGTCACCACCATCAAGGAGATGAAGATGGTGGCTAGCAGCAATACGGGAAAGCGGCCGCTGTCGGTGGCGGCGTCAATCTGCGCGCCGAGGCCGATCGTCTCCAGCGTCCGGTCGGCTACGTGCGAGTACTCTGCAAAGACTGAAGCATTCCAGGCGCCGCCCGAGGCAGTCACCATCCCGGTAATGAGGTATGGAAAGATTCCCGGCAGAATCAGCTTGGTCCAGCGCTGCCAGCGCGTGAAATGGTAGAGCGAGGAGACCTCGCGCAGGTCCGATGGGATGGATGTGGCACCGGCGATGACGTTGAAGAGAATGTACCACTGCGTTCCCAGCAGCATTAGAGCAATGGAGCCGATGCCCAGCCCGCCGCCGATTTTGACCAGGCCAATCAAAAGTATAGGAAAGAAGGCTGTGGCCGGAACCGAAGCCAGAATCTGCGCCACCGGCTGCACAATGCGGGCAAGCCGCGGATTGAGCCCGATGGCGACTCCCACCGGAACCGTCCAGGCGGCGGAGAGAAGCAGGGCGGCATTGACGCGCAGAAACGTGGCCCCCGCGCCTTCCAGAAGCAGGCGCAGCTCCGGCCAGGTCACGGTTCGCAGCATCTGAACAGCGTGGAATGTGCCCCAACCCATAATCACCAGCGCAATTACCGCCAGGCTCCAAAGCCACGCCGAGCTCTTTGCGGCGTTCTCATCCGCATCCAGAGCATGAACCACGCGGCACTCCCTGCTGCGCGCCATGCGGCGATAAATCGGCTCTTCCAAGCTGTGCCAGATGCGGCCGGGAAGGGAGCGGAAGAGGGTCGAGCGGCGCAGCAGATCCAGAATCGGCGAGGTCACGCGGTCTGCCGATTCCACCTGCTCGAATTTGAATTTGTCGCTCCAGGCAATCAAGGGCCGCCAGATCAATTGGTCGGTAGCCACCACTATCATTATCACCACCGTAAAGCCGGCCAGCAGCGCGCGCATATCGCCGGAGGCTGCCGCGGTTTGAAGATAACTGCCCAGGCCGCGCAATTGGAAGTTGCGATCGCCCATGGTAAACATCTCGCAGGCGATCAGCGCAAACCAGCCGCCGGCTACCGAGACAATCGAGTTCCAGACCAGTCCAATCGCCGAATAAGGCATCTCCAGTTGCCAAAATCGCTGCCACGCCGAGTAGCGGTAGATGCTTGCCGCTTCAATCATCTCCCTGGGAATGCTCTTCAGTGACGAGTAGAAGCTGAAGGCCAAATTCCATACCTGGCCGGTAAAGATCAGCAGAATCACGCCCAGTTCGATGCCCAGTTGGTGGCCGGGGACCAGAGCCACCATGGCCAGCACAACCGGCGGCAGGAAGCTCAGCACGGGGATCGATTGCAGAATGTCAAGAACCGCAATCATCCAGGCCTCGGCCCTGGCGTTATAGGCCGCGATGTACCCATACGCAACGGCGAAGATCAGACTGAGACAGTATGCGATTGCGATACGCACCATCGAGTAAAAGGCATACAGCGGCAAGGCGCCGATCGCGTGCGAGATGGGCGCAACCGGTACCGGCTTGCCCAGCCAGTAAACCCCGGTGCTCACAATGGAAAAGAAGATCGTCAGCCCGCAGGCCGCCACGCCCAGATCTATGAAGAAGGGCCAGGTACGAACGGTGACCAGTGTCCGGGCAAGCGGGTGCTGAGGCTTCATTCCGCCTCCTCGCCCGTCGCCGCCTCTTCGTCCTGCGCATCGGGCAGCACAAAGCGGCGATGCCCGGCGTCGTAGTCGAACAGCTCGGCGTAGCGGCCCCAGGTGACCGCGGTTTCTATCTGCCGCTGGCACTCCTCCTCGCTGAATTGTTCGTCCAGCATATCGAGGAAGAAGTCTTCTGGAACCGTGTGGTCGCTCTTGGATTCGAGCGCCCGGCGAATCTGCCGCAGCAGAAGCACGTTGGCCAGGGCGGCGGTGCGGAAGAGTTCCTTCTGGCGGAGAATCTCGGAGTTGGCAAACTCAGTGCCGCTCGCAGTGATTGCGGCGTCGCCTTCTTCAATCTGCAGGAAACCGAGCAACTGCGCCGCATCCACGATCGGCAGCAGGTCGTCGATCTCGAAGCTCAGGTCGTCGGCCAGACGGTAAATGTCGTCGCGGCCACCCTTGTCGAGCAATAGTTCCAGCAGGCCGGCCATCCCACCCGGACGCGCGTGGGGCAGCATCTGGTAGTGCATCTGGCGCTGATCGCGCGGCTTGGGCCCGACTTGCTGCTCGGGAGCCTCGTCGGGGGCCACATCGGGCTTGGTAAGAACCTTGTAGATGTAATCCACCAGTTGCGTAAAAGGTTCGGACTTGCGGTCGCGGGGCTGGGTCAATTGCACTTTGAAATCCGTCCGGATGTGGCCAGGGTTGCGGCCCAGCACGATAATGCGATCGGCCAGCAACACCGCTTCTTCAATGTTGTGCGTCACCAGGAAGACGGCCTTGGTGGGCATCGTCTTGTTGGCCCACAGTTCCAGAAGTTCGCTGCGCAGGTTCTCGGCCGTCAGAACGTCCAGCGCGCTGAAGGGCTCATCCATGAAAAGGACTTCGGGCTCCACGACCAGCGCGCGCGCAAAACCCACCCGCTGCTTCATGCCGCCCGAGAGCTCTTTGGGATACGCTGCCTCAAAGCCGTCCAGACCCACCGTGTCCAGCATCTTAAGGCTGCGATCACGGCGCTCATCGGGCGTGACGCCGCGCGCTTGCAGTGGGGCTTCAACGTTTTGCAGAACCGTGAGCCAGGGAAAGAGCGCAAAGCTCTGGAAGACAATCGAGACGTTGATCTCCGCGTCGGCAATCGGCTTCTCATGCCAGTAAACCTGCCCGGCGGTAGGCTGTGAGAGTCCGCTCAACATGCGCAGCATCGTAGATTTGCCGGAGCCCGAGGGGCCAAGCAGCGCAACTATCTCGCCGGGAACAATAGAAAGATCGGTTGCCGAGATCACCTGAATGCGATTCTGGCTGGGCTGCGCGTAGTACTTCTCGATCCCCACGGCGCGAATGATTGCGTCGGGATTGGGAGCCGGGGCCGCCGTCTGGCCTGTGCTGGGGATGGCCGTTTCCTGCATAGGTGATTCTCCGCTTGGGGGGTCCGCAAGCCCCATGCAGCGGCCAGCGTTTGTTTCCAGTGTATGATGGCCCGGTTGCAATCCGGTAAATGAGCCAGTCCGCACACCCGGCCAAGCCGGAATTTTGGTCAGCCCAGCAGCTCATGCGGCGGGATTTGCAGAAACTCCTCGATGGGAATTCCGCCGGTTCCCACCAGGTAGGTGCGGGTTGGGAGGAATGCTTTGTCGAAGGCCGCGGCACCCGGCAGAGCCTCTTTGCGGCGCCCGCTTTTCACTTCGATAGCCACAATGCGCGTGCCCAGGCGGAGAACAAAATCGACCTCCTTGCTGCGATCGCGCCAATAGTACACCTCGTCAATCTCGCCAGTCATCGCCGCGCCGGCCAGGTATGCACCGACGGCCGACTCGACCAGACGGCCCCATAGGTCAGGATGGTGACGCACCCGGGCGAAGGTCATCGCGGCCTGCGCAGTGGTCAGGCCGGTGTTCATCACCTGGAGCTTGGGTGTGGAGCCGCGCTGGCGAACCAGTTGCCCGGAGTACTTGGAGATGCCGCGCAGCATTCCCGCACCGGACAGAAGTTCCAAATAGCCTGCCAGAGTGGTCGTGTTGCCGGCATCCTGCAATTGGCCAACCATTTTTTGATAGGAGAGAATCTGGCCGGAGTACTCGCACCCCAGGCGGAAGAGTTCGCGCAGCAGCGCCGGTTTGTCCACGCGGGCCATCAGAAGAATGTCGCGGCCCAGCATGGTTTCAATCAGCGAATCCAGCAGATAGCGGCGCCAGCGGTTCTCATCATTGATCAGTTCCGCTGCTCCGGGGTAGCCGCCAAAGTAGATGAACTGGTCGAGGTTCCAGCCAAAGGCCTCGTGCATCTCGGCAAACTTCCAGTGCCCCACGCGCGAGAGTTCGAAGCGCCCGGCAAGGCTCTCGGAAAGGCCGCTCTGCACCAGCAGGGGCGAAGAACCCAGCAGCACCACGCGCAGATCCAGCCCCGCTGCCGAGTCCTCATCCCAGAGTTGTTTCACAGCCTCCGACCAGCGGGGAATCTTCTGCACCTCGTCGAGCACCAGTAGCCAGCTCCCACTCTGACGGCAGCGAAGTCGCGCGATCTCCCATTGCTGGGCGATCCAGAAGTTGTCGCCGGGAGCGGGATTGTCGGCGGTCAGATAGGTGGTGCGATCACCGAAGTGTTTCAGCGCCTGGCGAACCAGGGTTGTCTTTCCTACTTGGCGCGGGCCTGCAAGCACCTGAATGAAGCGGCGTCTTCCGCTGAGGCGGGCGATAAGTGGACCGAGATTTTTTCGTTCTATAACGTTGATTACATTGCACATAAAAGCAATTAGTGATCTGCTTCTTCGGATTACTCATGCATTGATAACTAAATATAGCACGATAATAAGTAAAATTACTCAACTTACTGAGTAATTTTACTTATTATGTTGAGTAATATGTATAATATTTTATAAGATATATATTTTCTTGCACTTACATCAAACACCGATCTCTAAACCTCTCTTCTGCCCTCCATCGCCCGTGCCATCGTCACCTCATCGGCGTACTCGATGTCGCTGCCTGCGGGAACCCCGGTGGCAATGCGCGTAATGCGGAGCCGAAAACCTCGCAACGCAGTCGCCAGCCAGTGCGCGGTGGCCTCGCCTTCGAGGGTCGGACTGGTGGCTACAATCACCTCGTCCACTTCGCCGCGCTCCACGCGGGCAAGCAACGTGTTGGTCCGCAACTGATCAGGCCCCACGCCATGCAGCGGCGAGAGGGTGCCGTGCAGCACGTGGTAGACGCCCTGGTAGCCTTGCGTCCTCTCGATAGCGGCGATGTTGGTGGGCTCCTCGACGACGCAGACCAGCCGGTGGTTGCGCGTAGGGCTGGAGCAGTAGAGGCAGGGATCGACGTCGGTTACGCTGTTACAAATGGAGCAGAGGCGCAGGCTGACCTTCAGGCCGCGCACCGCCTCTGCCAGCGCGGCGGCATCGTCGTCGCTGGAGCGCAGGATGTGAAAGGCGAAGCGCTGGGCGCTCTTGGTGCCGACGCCCGGCAGCTTCTTCAACTCTTCAATCAGCCGCGCCATCGGCTCGGCATAGCGTGACACGTGTACGCCTCCTGAATGCAGTGGTCAGTGAACAGTGGTCAGAATAAAGGGCCAAGTCAATTCCTACAGCGTCCGGTAAACAATCCCCGTAAAGGTATCGGCGTTCATGAAGCCCTTGCCCCACGCTGCGTCGAAGTCCGCCGTGGGCTTTTTGGCGACGGCCTCCTCTTCGCTGGCCCCGGCTGCCTTGAGCGCGGCAACCTTCTCGCGCACCGCCAGCAGCATATTGCGGAAGCTTAAAAAGTCGGCCTTTGTGCCCAGCGGTCCGTGGCCCGGGATGATTTTGGTGCCGCTTCCGGCCACGCTGAGAACCTTCTCGCCGGCGCGAATCATGCCGCCGATCGAGCCGCCCGCGCCCTCGTCGATGAACGGATACATCCCGTTGAACCAGATGTCGCCCACGTGCAGTATATCCGCCGTCTTGAATTTGATAAAAATATCGCCGTCGGTGTGCGCGGGCTCAAAGTGAACCAGGTCGAGCGAGTCGCCGTTGTGCCAGATGCGCATCTCATGCTCGAAGGTGATGGTTGGCCAGGCACCCGGCATCGAGGGCATGATCGTCCTTTGAAAGAGGGCCATCGTCTGCGGCGTGGAGAGGCGCTGGCGCACATTCTGATGGGCGAAAATTGTGTAGCCGGCTTCGTACATTCCCTCATTGCCGCCTGTGTGGTCCTGGTGCCAGTGCGTATTGATCAGAATGCCGGGCGCATCGGCGGGAACCTTGCTGAGCGGCGCTATAGTCTCCAGGATGCGGGGCACCGCCGGGGCGTAGCTCGCGTCGATCAGAATGTTGCCGTCAGGGCCGGTCTGCAAGGCCATGTTGCCGCCTTCGCCTTGCAGCAGAAAGACGCTGTCAGAGAGTTGGGTAGTCTTGATGGGAGTAAGGGCGGCTTCGGCATGGGGCTGGGCCGGCTTGTCGGTTGGCTTGTCAGCGGGCTTGCCTGCGGGTTTCTCGGCTTGGGCGCTCGCCGCAAGGGGAAGCATCATGACCGCGCTCGCCGTCAGGCCTAGTTGCAAAAAGATTCTGCGATTTATTGCGTTGCGCATGGATTTGTCCTCCTTGCATTTTCGAACTCGCCAATTGGATATAGCCGCTGTGTTCAGTCTCAGCCCAGCCCGGGCAGATTCAGTCCGCCCAGAATCCCTTTTACGTTGGACTGGATCGCCTCATCGGCCTTGCGCCCGGCCTCGTTGACAGCGGCCACCACCAGGTCTTCCAGCATCTCCACATCCGGCTTGTCGCCGCCCATGCCAATCACCGCCGCCGGTTCAATGCGCAGCTTGAGAAGCTGCTTTTTGCCGTTCATCGTCGCGGTCACGGCCCCGCCGCCGCTGGTGCCCTCGACAACCGTCTGGGCCAACTTGCGCTGAACTTCCTCCTGCATCTGGTTGGCCTGTGAAAGCATCTCTTGAATCTTGAGCGGGTTGATCACGACATTTTCTCCTTTATTGCAGCCCTCAACAGTACGCAATCTATTTCTGCCGCAAATCCACCACGCTACGTACCTCGGCGTTGAAGATCTCCCGCGCACGCTGCACTAGCGGGTTGGCCAGCGCCGCTTCATGAATACTGCCGGCCAGAGGTGCGGCCATTGGAGCGGCAGCGCTGGATGCCGCACCCTCGCCCGGAACCACCAGAAAGCGCGGCGGCGCGCCCAGCTTTTGCAGCTCTTGGCGAATAATCTTCTCAGCAGCCGCATTCACCGTCAAGGCCAGCATCTTCTTGCCCATGCCGGTCACCTCGATGCGCAGGTTTCCGCCATCGATCACCCATGTGCCCGCGCCCAACAGTTGCGCCGCCGAAACGTGGCCGCCCTCGACCAGCGCACAGCCTACGGCATGACGGATGGCGTCGATGCTTGGAAGTGTCGCTGCCGGCACAGCAGTTTGAGGCGCGGCGATTTGCGGTGCTACGGCCAGCGCGCCTTCGCTGCGAGTCTCCGCCGAGCCGTAGCCGTTGACCTGAGAGGCGGCGACAGGGAAGGGTGCGATCCGGGCTGCCGTAGAGATCGAGGAGGAGTACGCGGAATCACCGGAGATTGCCATTGCAGGGGAAGAAAAAGACCCCGCCGCAGCTAAAGCCCGGGCAGATTCATTCGTTGTATTGCGGGGGTTGAAAATCCCGCCTCCCTCCGATGGCCCGAAGGGTGAGAGCGGCGCGGCGGCCGGAACGGCGAGTGGGGCGACGGGAGGAGTTGGACGCACCGGAGCAGCAACCATCCGCGAAGACGAGACTGGTGCGGAAGCTGAACTCCCAGCCCGGAATCCTCCGCCAGCGCTCACGCCGCTCAACAACTCTTCCAGCGGCAGCAACCTCTGCGCGTGAATCAGCTTCAGCAGGCCGAGTTCCAAATGAAAGCGCTGCTCCTGGCGATAATTCAGGTCGTCGAAGGTGCGCAACACAATTTGCAGGTCGCGCGTCAAATCCTCTTCGGAAAAAAGCAGGGCGGTGCGTGCGGCGCGAGCCCGCTCATCGCCGCTGATCTGCAGCAGTTCGGTCTGTTCGCCGCCGAGCTTCGCCATCAGCGTATTGCGCAAGTACCGCACCATCTGCCGCGCCAGCGAAGACGGGCTGTGCCCCGCATTCACCAGCAGATTCAGTTGCTCCATCAGCTCGGTGCTTTGTCCCGCGGCGACGGCCTCCAGCAGCCGCTCGAAGATCGCATTGGGCACAGCGCCCATGAGCTCACGAATCTGCGCCGCCGAAAGCACCGCGCGGCCACTCTCCGTGGGCGCCGAGGCAATCGCCTGGTCCATGATGGAAAGCGCATCTCGCATCGACCCGTCGCCGGCCTCGGCCAACAGGGCCAGCGCTCCGTCTTCAGCCTCGACCTCTTCCTGCCCGGCAATCATCTTCAACTGCGCCAGAATGTCATCGAATTTAACGGCATGAAAGCTGAAGTGCTGGCAGCGCGAGCGGATGGTCTGGGGAATATCCTCGGGCTGCGTGGTGGCCATCATGAAGATGACGTGCGCGGGCGGCTCTTCCAGAGTTTTCAGCAGCGCGTTGAAGGCCGCATCGGTAATCTGGTGCGCCTCGTCGAGAATGTAAATCTTGTAACGGTCGCGCGAGGGCGCATAGCGGGCGGCGTCGCGCAGTTCGCGAATCTCATCGATGCCGCGATTGGTTGCCGCGTCAATCTCGATCACGTCCACCGCGTTGCCTTGGCGAATCTCGACGCACGAATCGCAGATGCCGCAGGGCTCTGGCGTTGGCCGCGCCGCGCTGCCAATTTCCGTGCGGCAATTCAAAGCCTGCGCCACGATGCGGGCGATGGTTGTCTTGCCGATGCCGCGATGACCGCTGAAGATGTACCCATGCGCAATGCGGTTCTGCGAGAGCGCATTCATCAGCGTCCGCGTGACGTGGTCCTGCCCAGCCACGTCGGCAAAGCGCTGCGGACGATACTTCCTGGCCAGAACCTGATAACCCA
>CAZDYU010000072.1:0-22546 GCA_964509755.1 uncultured Occallatibacter sp.
AGCCAACTGGTCCTTCCCTCATCGACCTGCCAGTCGCCGGTCGTTCGCTCTTTAGGCCCAGGTATTTGGCTTCTTCTGCTAAATGATTCAACTTCTCCGTGCCCCTCCATTCCGTGCTCTTAGCGGAATGGGTGGGATAGCACAAAACTCATTCGGAACCCTGTTCATAAGGAGCCTCGATGAACCCAGATTCCATTCCGCCCGCGTATGCAACGATAAAGACAATGCCCGCCGCAGCCAAATCACGCGCCAAAACACGCATTGATCTGCTGCTCGTCGAGCGGGCCCTTGTTCCCAGCCGCGAACGGGCCCGTGCCCTGATCCTTGCCGGCCGCGTTCTCGTCCGCGAGCAAAAGATCGACAAGCCCGGAGCCACTGTTCCCACCGACGCTCCCATCCGTCTGCTCGGCGAAGATCAGCCCTACGTAAGTCGCGGCGGCCTCAAGTTAGCCGGAGCCTTGGCGCACTGGCCCATCGCCGTCAGCGGCCGCGCCTGCCTGGACGTTGGCGCATCCACCGGCGGCTTTACCGACTGCCTCTTGCAGCACGGCGCGGCCCACGTCACCGCCGTCGATACCGGCTTCGGCCAGATCGCCATGAAGCTCCGCATCGACCCCCGCGTCCGCCTGCTTGAGCGCAACAACGCCCGCAATCTCGCGCCCGGAGCATTGTCTGCTCAGAAAGTACATCAGGTTCACAAACTGGATCAGGTGAAGGGTACAGACACCAGCATGAAGGGTACAGACACCAGCATGAAGGGTACAGACACCAGCATGAAGGGTACAGACACCAGCATGAAGGGTACGGGCTTTAGCCCGTACATCGGCTATGCAGATCATTCCGGGGCTTTAGCCCCCGAGGGAATCCCTGACCTCACCCTGCTCGTCATGGACGTTTCCTTCATCTCGGCCACGCTGCTTCTCGGTCCAGTCTTCGCCGCCGCGCCCGCGCTCACTGAAGCCATCATCCTCGTCAAGCCGCAATTCGAGGCCGGACGCGGACACGTCGGCAAGGGAGGCATCGTCCGCGATCCTGAAGCGCACCAGCTAGCCATCGATAAAGTTGCCGATTGCATCCGATCGCTGGCCTGGGAGGTCGTCGAAACCATCCCCTCGCCCATCACCGGCATGGAAGGCAATCACGAGTTCCTGCTCTACGCGCGCAAGCCGCTAGAAAGCTAACCCCTAACCCCTGCTTTTCCACTCCCGCACCAGATCCTCGGCAGCTTCGACCCACTCCGGGAATTCAAACTCGAATCCAGCATCCAGCAGTCGTCCAGGGACGGCCCTGCAACTCGCCAGCGCCAGCTCCGGGTTCGTTCCCATCAGCCATGCGCCCAGCCAAATTGCCAATGCCGGGGCAGGAAAGCCATTCGGAACCTCCCAGGCCTGGCGCAGCGCCGCCATGAACTCGCGATTGGGCAAGGGATTGGGCGCGGCCAGATTGAAGCAGCCGCGGAGCTCTTCACGGCCCATCAAAAACTCGACAGCGCGGGCATAATCTCCCTCATGAATCCATGGCACAAACTGGCGTCCGCTGCCCGCCGTGCCGCCCAGCGTCAATCGCACCAGATTGGAAAGCACGCCAAAGGCGCTGCCTGCCGTTGGGCTCAGAACCACGCCGCTGCGCAGAGCAATCTTGCGTGTGCGCGGCGTCTCGGCGGCAAAGAACTCCCGCTCCCAATCCCTCACCACGCGCGCCATAAATCCGCGAGAACGAGTCCAAGGCTCGGCAGCGGCGGGCTCGGCTCCCACTGCCGCGCTCTCTTCAACCGCGCTCGCCTCATTCAGCGGCAGATCCACGCCTTGGGCATCCACCGCTCGTTTATAGAGAGCGATTGCCGAGGCATTCATCCACACTTTGGGCGGCTCATTGAGGCCGGCAATCACCGTGCCCAGCAGCCGCGTCGATTGAATGCGCGATTGGTAAACCGCCCGCCGATTGGCCGCCGTGGGACGGCAGTTCACGCTCCTGCCGGTCAGATTGATGCACAGGTCGGCGCCCTCCAGGTAATCTGTCCACGGCCCGGCCGTCTCGCCATCCCAATGAACAGTCTGCCACTCCGCGGTGTAGGGGCCGCGGGTCAGCACCGTCACGTGATGGCCGCGTGCCTGAAAATGCCGCGCCAGCAGTTGTCCGATCTGCCCGCTGCCGCCCGGCAGCACAATGCGAAGAGGGGCGCATTGATTCGGCCCGCCAACAACAGCATTCGTCTCCGAAATCGAATCCATGATTTCAGCTTACGGCTTCGACGTGGTTTTACAGTCTGAGAAAAACTTGATTGGAGCCTCTGCTTTGAAAGGGCACGGCTTCAGTCGTGCCGATTAGGGGCCATGGAATCAGCATGGCTTTACAGGCCGCGGAAAAACTCAATTGGATGAAGGGTACGGGCTTCACAGGCTGCGGAAAAACTCTTCAGGAGGCAATTCCCAATGGCTTTGTAACCAGGGCACGACTTTAGTCGGGCCGATAAAGCCAATCATATCAATGTTGGGCTTTAGCCCCTGCTACGCTCAATCGTGATTGCAACTTCCGAATAGCCCTTTTTCCGCAGCCTCTTTAGCCCCTGAGGGATGTTCTTTGGGCCTTGAAAACCCGGTATTCGCAGCCTGTTTAGGATTCTCTTTAAGGGCGTGGCGGATAAGAATAACCCGCGAAATACCGCCGCCGCCGATGCGCGCGAACCAACTCTACGATTCCAAAGATAATCAACGCCAAAAACGCCAGTGGAATCCACAGCAGCCATGCCGGCTGAAAGACTCGGTTGCCACCCACGGTAACTGAAGCAGGAGCACTCAAGCTGCTGATAATCGCCACCATATCCTGGCCCACGGAAACGTTTTCACCCAGTCGGACCGAGCCCATTATGTTCACCAGATCATGGCCGATCAAGGCGTTGTCCTCGGCCGTGACCGAGCCAAATATATTGACAACGTCATGCCTGGCCTGGCCGCTGAGCCGGACGTTGCCAAAGATGACTACCACATCCCCGTCCACCGTGCCCTCCGCATTCACGTTGCAGAAGAAGCAGACCGCGTCATGAACCTCGGCGCCGCTGGCCACATGGATGTTGGAGCCAAACTGAACGGCGTCTTGGCTGGCATGGGCTGGTATAGACCAGCTCGCGGCGGCAACAGCAAGCAGGCAAACAGCAAGGTTCCTAGTAATTCGCATATACGCTCCATCTTCAACTACGTGCGAACTGCCCTGAATGTTCCCGTTCCGGCCAACACAGAAGATGGACTCAATCTACGCCCGGCTCAACGCCGCCGTCCAGTCGGCCGGGGAATCCACCATCACATCCGGCGGATGGACGGCCAAACTCTCCGGCGCAAGGCCGAAGGTGCAGCCCACCACCCAGGCCCCGGCATTGCGCCCCGTCGCCACATCCACCTCGCTGTCGCCGATCATCACCGTCTCTTCGGGCCGCGCGCCGGCTTCGCGCATCAGAGCCGTCAGACCCTCGGGATTGGGCTTCTTCGTGGCAAAACTGTTGCCGCCATAAATGTTCAAAAAATATGGCGCCAGACCCAGCGCCGCGCAGATCTCCCGCGCTGGACGAACCGGCTTATTGGTCAGCACCGCCATCAATCTGCCCGCTCCGCCCGGCCCGTCGTGCAACTCGCCCAGCGCGGCCAGCGCCTCCAGCACGCCCGCGTAGGCGTATGTAAAATCCAGCTTGTGCTCGCGATAGTATTCCAGAAAAAAAGGATAGGCCTCAGACGGAAGCTCCTCGCCCCCCGCCGCGCCCCCCGCCGCCGCAAACGCTCTCTGCACCAGTAGCATCGCTCCGTTGCCAATGAAGCCGGCAATCGTCTCATCGTCCAAATGCCGGCGTCCAAAGCGCTCCAGCGTGGCGTTGACGCTGTTGCACAGGTCTTGCGCCGAATCGATCAACGTGCCGTCCAGATCAAAGACCAGCAGTTTCAACTCTTCCACGGGAAGGGGGCGAAGAATGCGAATCATGCTTCCAGTTTAACGGGAGCGGCTTCAGTGATCTCCCCGTCCTGCCGGTGTACTCTACCGGTCCATCATGGCGAGGCGCTAGTAAGTATCCTCCGGCATTGCTAAAGACATTATGGTTGGTGGTTTGTGTAGAAAGCACTCCATGTCGGTGCCAACCTGCCACCAGCGCCGTAGGCGCAATGGATATTAGCCCCGCGTTTCAACGCGGGGTGGGCGAAACCAGCAATACGTCGGGAGCCCCGAGGGGCGGTGCCTACGCTCCGAGTCCTTCATTGCAAGTTAAAATCGATTTGATTCCATGAATATATTCTTCCGCAAAGTGAAATACTTCAGGCCCACTTGCTCATTCTTGCACAATTAATGTTGAATTATGCTGCTACGCGAATTAGAGTTAGTTAACTCTCCCTTTGCTCTTCTTGCGTTGCCTTGTTGTCCTTTTCTCAGAGGTGTCGTGCATGACATGTCCCAAGTGTGAGTCTTCGTCTATTTCAATCATTCCCGCCGAAATCCGGCTCTACCGCAACCCTCATCGCACCCTGAGCCATCCGCCCATGACTCCGTCTCCCGATATAAAAGTCTGCCTCGATTGCGGCTGGTCTGAGTTCTCGATTCCGCGCTCCTGGCTCTCCGCCGGGTGGCTGCGTTCCATGCACCCGGCAGTCGCTCCAGCCGTACCCTCCCTGCATTCCGGGGTGGCCGTGCTGACCTCCTAAAGAGGCACCTTTTCCAGCGGCGCAATAAACCCGATGCCGGGTATATCGAGTTTGTGCAAGTGCCTATCGTTGGTGATAAAAAGGTCCACCCCTGAGTGCGCGGCGCTGGCCAGTTGAATAGCGTCCGCGCTGCGCAGGTTATGTGTCGCGCGCAGACTAGCGAATCGCCATGCCACCTGGGCATCAAAGCCGATCACGTCTGCCGTGGAACGAATAGCGCGGTCATATTGTTCGATCAGAGAGACCTGCCCCAGTTTGGTGGGCTTTACCAACACCTCGCCGAGCGTCATTGCGGAGGTCACAATCCTATCTCCGCGTTCCAGCATTCTCCGCCGGATTTCAAGCATCCGGCTCCGGTTCGGCTCCAGCCCCTCAAACATATAGATGAAGACGTTGGTGTCGAAGAAAATGCGATTCTCCCGGCTCATGCTGGCTCTTCCCGGCGTAGATTTTCGACGTATTCGTCGGCGTGCTCATCGGCCCAAATGTGCTTGCCAGAGCCAATCAAGCGAATCAATGGATCATCTTCCCAACTGAATTTTTCTTTGGTATGAGATTCCTTGCACCAACTCTCATACCAATCCAGCAAACGCCAGTATTGCGGTGGGATCT
This sequence comes from uncultured Occallatibacter sp., assembly GCA_964509755.1. GTDB lineage: Bacteria > Acidobacteriota > Terriglobia > Terriglobales > Acidobacteriaceae > Telmatobacter. The sequence goes on from CAZDYU010000072.1 coordinate 5,292, forward strand.
CCTCGCGTTTCGGCACGGATTTGGAGGGTTTGCGCTTCTGGATACGGGCTGGATGCGTCAAATCTCCTGGCCGGAAGAGGCGAAGATTGCCGGGAGTTGCCTCATAAAGCATTCGATACTTGCCAGAGGATGGAGGCACGTTGGCGACGCAATGCTGATCAAGATGAGCATTGAGCGTGCCGCGCTCGACTCCATCCGCCAACCCTTCTGCAGCCAGTGTCTCCAGAATTTCGGATTTTTTGAAGTCAGAGCGCAACGGCAACTGCTGATGGAGCCGCGCCGTCGCAATCCAGATTCGATCTGCAATCAGGATATTCGTTGCTGACTCTGTAATCACTGTAATACCTCACAGATAAAACGTATACCCTAGATACCATATTATCAAGCGACCAACAAAAAGCCCCCAGCCGAAGCCGGAGGCCTTTTGTTGTTCAACTGCATCTCAGCACAATCAGGTCGACTGGTCAGTTTCTTACTGATCTCTGACCCCTGATCTCTGATCTCTGCCTTAGTACATGCCGTCCATGCCGCCGCCGCCATGACCGCCGCCGGCCGGAGCAGACTTGGGCTCCGGAATCTCGACGATCAATGCTTCAGTAGTCAGCAGCAGACCCGCAATCGAAGCCGCATTCTGCAGCGCCGTCCGCGTTACCTTGGTCGGGTCGATGACGCCGGCCTTGACCAGATCCTCAAAGACCGAAGTCGCCGCGTTGTAGCCGTAGTGCGGATCCTTGGACTCCAGAACCTTGGCCACCACCACCGCGCCCTCTTCGCCGGCATTGGCAACAATCTGCCGCAGCGGCTCTTCGAGCGAACGGAGCACGATCTGTGCACCGATCTTCTCGTCGCCTTCGAGCTTCTTGATCAGCTCTTGAACGGCCGGGATTGCACGAACCAGGGCTACGCCGCCGCCCGGAACGATGCCTTCCTCGACTGCCGCACGGGTCGCATGCAGCGCGTCCTCAACGCGAGCCTTCTTCTCCTTCAGCTCGGTCTCGGTCGCAGCGCCAACCTTGATGATGGCAACGCCGCCCACCAGCTTGGCCAGCCGCTCCTGCAGCTTTTCCTTGTCGTAATCCGACGTGGTCTTCTCGATCTGCGTGCGAATCTCCTTGACCCGCCCTTCGATCTCGCTGGCCTTGCCGCCGCCATCCACAATCGTCGTATTGTCCTTGTCGATCGTGATCCGCTTCGCCTTGCCCAGATCCTCCAGCTTCACGCCTTCCAGCTTGATGCCCAGATCTTCGGTAATGGCCTTGCCGCCGGTCAGAATCGCAATGTCGCCCAGGATAGCCTTGCGGCGATCGCCGAAGCCCGGAGCCTTGACGGCAGCCACGTTCAGTGTGCCGCGCAGCTTGTTCACCACCAGCGTCGCCAGAGCCTCGCCTTCGACGTCTTCGGCAATAATCAACAGCGGCTTGCCGCCGCGAGCAACTTGCTCCAATAACGGAAGAAGATCCTTCATCGCGCTGATCTTCTTCTCGTAGATCAGAATGTAGGGCTCTTCCAGAATCACTTCCAGCCGCTCGGCGTCGGTCACAAAATACGGGCTCAGGTAGCCGCGGTCAAACTGCATTCCGTCCACGGTCTCCAGGCCGGTGTGCATCGTCTTCGACTCTTCAATCGTGATGACGCCGTCCTTGCCTACAACTTTCACTGCCTCGGCGATAATGTCGCCGATCTCCTGGTCGCCGTTGGCAGAGATTGCGCCCACCTGGGCAACCGTTCCCTCGTTCACCGGCTTCGACAGCTTGCCCAACGCGCCGCCCTCGATCCAAACGCCGTCCTTGTCGCGCGTGCCGATAATCGTCGCCACGGCCTTGTCGATGCCGCGCTTCAACGCCGTCGGGTTTGCGCCCGCAGCCACCGTCTTCACGCCTTCGCGGAAGATCGACTGCGCCAGAACCGTCGCCGTAGTGGTCCCGTCGCCGGCCACGTCGCTCGTCTTCGAGGCCACTTCCTTCACAAGCTGGGCGCCGACATTCTCCATCGGATCCTTCAGCTCAATCTCTTTGGCCACCGTCACGCCGTCCTTGGTGATCGTCGGCGAACCGAACTTCTTCTCGATGACGACATTGCGGCCCTTGGGGCCGAGTGTTGCCTTGACCGCGTCCGCCAGCGTGTTCACGCCGCGCAAGATCGCCTGACGGGATTCCTCACCGTGCAATATCTGCTTTGCCATTGCAAAATCTCCTCAATTAGCTCTTAGCTTTTAGCCGTTAGCCATTAGCTAAAGCTATCGTTGAAAACAACCATCTAAACTCGTAATCGCGCAGCTAAAAGCTAACAGCTAATAGCTAAAAGCTGGGTGCCTACTTCTTCACAATGCCCAGAACTTCTTCCTCGCGCATGATCAGAAACTCTTCGCCATCCAGCTTGATCTCGGTGCCGGAGTACTTGCCGAAGAGAATCTTGTCGCCCGCCTTCACGTCCAGGGGGAAGGTCTTGCCTTCGTCGTTGCTCTTGCCCTTGCCCACGGCGATCACTTCGCCTTCCTGGGGCTTTTCCTTGGCGCTATCGGGGATAATGATGCCCCCACGGATGGTTTCGCCCTCTTCCAGACGGCGAACCAGAATACGGTCATGAAGCGGTGTAAACGATGTTGCTGCCATTGCTTTGCTTCTCCTTCACGCGCGGCCGGGGGATGACCCGCCGCGGAATCTGAGTTTATTTGAGAAAATCGCTTCGGAATCTGCCAGTTGCAGCCACGATCAACAGTGCGGAGGAACTCGGTGAGCACTTCCGCCAGCTATCTGCTAGCACTCTCGCCTTCCAATTGCTAACGATAGCCAACTCCCACCCAATTTGTCAAGCACAAATTGTGAATATATGAGCGTATCTCACTAAGAAAGTTTGATCTGCTGCCTGCTGTAGGCACCCCACCCATTCCGCGGTTTCATCCCGGAATGGGTGGGACAGCACGAACCTCAACCAGTCCGACTCTATCCCGATAACGAATCTCCCGCGAGCGCAGAGCGAGCCGTCAGCCCCACCGCAGATGGTTTGCAGATAATTCCCGTTCCAGCGCGCACAATAAACGTATGCGTACGCCCGCTGAAAACCGCGAACCTCCACTGACCGTGAATCCTGAATTTTTCGCGCCGTTTGCAGATAATTTCCGGCCAGGCGAGCACAATGAAAAAGGGACGCTCCAACCCTCTCTGGATTTCCGGCTCCAAAACCAGGTTTTGAACCGAAACACCCACCCCCCTACCTTTTCTTTCCCAATTCTGAAGCCCCTGTTTTTAATCTAAAGTCAAACCTTGCAATAGGTTGCATCACGCGACATGTTAACTGAAAAGTAAACAATAGACCCCTTTTTCGCCCCTTTTTCAACCCTTTTCAAGCCCCGACAGGCAGAAAACAGCCCAATATCACCAACTTTTCCAAGCCCAACCCAATTCCCAGCCACTCAGTTAAAATTCCTCATCCCTGTCCACTGACCACTGTCCACTGTTCTGCGGTACACTCAGGCCCATGCGTGTCTTCGGCATCGATTGCGGAACGGAAGTGACCGGCTTTGGCGTCGTCGAGTCGGATGACTCAGCGCGCCAGCCTAAGCTTCTGTTAAAAACAATGGGCGCCATCCGCCTCGTCAAGTCCAAAACCACAGCCGAGCGCCTGGAGCAGGTCTATCGTCAATTGAGCATTGAACTGGAAAGTTGGAAACCGGATGCTGTTGCAATCGAAGAGGTCTTTTACTCGGTCAACGCCAAGTCGGCGCTCAAGCTGGGACAGGTGCGCGGCGTGGCGCTTCTCGCCGCCGCCATGCGGCAGCTTCCCGTGGCCGAGTATGCGCCGCTCAAGATCAAGTCCAGCGTCGTGGGCTATGGGCTGGCCAGCAAGGAGCAGGTTCAGTTCATGGTTGCGCGGCTTCTCCAGATGGCAGAGGTACCTCAGCCAGCCGACGCAGCCGACGCCCTTGCCGTGGCCATCTGCCACATCCACACCGCGCAGACGCTAGCTGCGCAAGGCCCAGCGCGCTGAGTCAAGAAAAGAGTATTGAGATGCTATTATTGCTCCGGCAAAAAATACCGTCAGGGTTCCGCATCCATTTCCGCGTTCTTTGCGGTGCCGGCTAGTGCCACAGTTTTAGACGAAGGAAAACGGAGGGAGCAGGGGCCTTCAGGCCCTTGAAAGAGCCGCCGCGACTTTTTGCTGTAGGCCGTGTCTGAAGAATGTGAAGCGCTCTCTGCCTGGCTTTGGGGCCCAGCAGAGAGAAGGGGAAGGCAGGGGGAAGCATGAGAAAAAGGTTGGGAAGGTTGGGAGCTGGAGTGCTGGCGCTGTTCACCGTGGGAATGCTACTGCCGTCGGCCTCGCGCGCCGACGATGCCGCGCCAGCCTCGCGCGCCATTAGGCTCAGCAGCGTCCAGGGCCAGGTTCGCATTGCGCAGGGAAGCCAGTTGCTCACTGATTCGGCTTTGCAGAACACGCCCATCTTCGAGGGCAGCCAGATCCTGACCGCCGACGACGGACAGGCCGAGTTGCAATTGGACGACGGCAGTGTCATCCGGCTTTCTCCCAACAGTTCGCTGACCATTGCGCATCTGCGCGGCCAGGCGGGCGGCGGCGACGCGGAGATCGTTCTGGACGGCGGCCTGGCTTACTTCGAGTTGCAGGGCGAGAGCGCTTCCGACCACATCCGCCTCCGCTTTGGCGACAGCGTCGTCACCGCCGACGGTTTTACCGTGTTGCGCCTGAATCTGGATAACCCTCCGGGCGAGCTTGCGGTCTTCAACGGCAACGCCCACTTGGTTCGCGGCAGCGCCAGCAGCGGAGTCTCCATCGACATGCACGGCGGTGAAAGCGTCTCGCTTAGCGCGTCCGACCCCGCGCAGTACAGTCTTGTGGAATCCATCGAGCCAGACTCCTGGGACGCCTGGAACACCGACCGCGACCAGTCTCTGCTCTCTGCCGAGGCCAGCCGCACCGGCGCGGCCAACGATCTGCCCGAGGCCAACAACCCCGCCTGGAACGATCTCGACGCCAATGGCTCCTGGTACAACGTGCCCGGCCAGGGCCAGGTCTGGTCGCCCTATGACGCCTCCAGTCCCAGCTTTGATCCCTACGGCAACGGCTATTGGATGGATACGCCGCGCTTCGGCTACATCTGGGTCTCCGGCTACTCCTGGGGCTATATGCCCTTCCAGTGCGGAGCCTGGAACTTCTTTGACGACTTTGGTTGGGGCTGGGCGCCCGGCGGCTGCTCGCCGTGGTGGGACGGCGGCCTTTGGATTTCCAACATCGGCGGCCATCGTCCGCGCGACTATCGCTTTCCACTGCGGCCGCATCCCGGTCCGCCGCGCGGTTCCAACCCTCATCCGCTCCGGGGTGGCTTTCAACCCCCTGATAATCGGATTGTCGCCGTCAATCGCCGCACGCAATACAGCGAAGGCAGCCTGCCGCCGCGGAGCAGAAGCGGCCCTGTGATGATTGCCGGCCAGCAGGTGCAGCCCCTGCGTCCCATCGCCTCGCGGCCCTTCTATGCCCACCCGTCGTCTTCGGGAGCAACAGAAGCCGTTCGCCCTTCTTATTCCGGTGGACGAATACCGGCCGGTGAACGGCCGTCCTTCAGCCCATCCGCAACTCCCGCCTCGGGCTTCAGCCACACAGCCGAGACGCCAACGCCCCGGCCATATTCGCCCGCGCCAATGGGAGCATCCAGACCGCCTGGCAGCGCTCCACATCCCTCGGCGGCCAGTCGGCCAGCGTCATCCGCCGCCAGAAGCGCTCCGCCGGCAGGCCGCGTATCCAGTGGAGGCGGTGGTGGCTCACACGCCAGCGGCGGTGGATCGCACCGCTGAGACGCAGCCTCGTTCAGATCGCTCATTGGGGTTGTGGTTCGCCAGAATTCCGTCTGGACGCATTGAGGTAAGTGTTTTGAACTCAGAGGCAGTCTGCAGGCGGATTACGACTGAGGGCAGGGACGGTTTGGTGACCTCAATTTGTGACCACAACACGGCCAAACCGGCGGCGCAAGGTCTGCTGGACTGCACCCCTAAAGGGTGAGGAGATCCCCCGGCTCTGCCGGGGTGGCAGTAGCAGTTTGACATTTACGGGAGTCCATCCAAGAAACTCCAAACGTGAGCCGACCAAAGCACACGCAAAGGAGAAACTGGATGGACCAATTGGAGAGTCTAAGCCACTCGGTATGGGAGTGCAAATACCACGTGGCATTTATCCCGAAATGCCGCCGCATTGAGTCTTTCATATAAAATAACTTATTCATCTATTTAGCGTTTGCTGTGCATTTGATTTCACTGACAATTTACCGTTTTCCCGCCCAAACTCCCTTCGATCTCAGCACTCCCATCAAACCGTCTTCACAGGGTCAATCTAAGCCGGCGTCGTAGCTTCGCCTGCGATCAGGTTCCCGTTGCAAACCCGATTCCGTCCCTCCGCTTTGGCTTTGTAAAGCGCCTTGTCGGCCATCTCAATTAGATCCGGTGCGTGCTTGCCAAACTTGGGGATCAGCGTCGCGCAGCCGGCTGAAATAGTGATAATTCCCGGCAGATTGCCAGTATGCGGAAGCTTGCGGGCTCGCAGCGCCTCGCAGATCTCCTCGGCAATATGCAAAGCGCCTTCGCTTTCCGTATTCGGCAGGACAACCACAAATTCCTCGCCTCCGAAGCGCGCCACCAAATCGCCTGGCCGCGAGACCACATCCATGCACGCCTCGGCAATCTGCTTCAGGCAACTGTCGCCGCGCTGATGGCCATAAGTGTCGTTGTAGGTTTTGAATTTGTCCACGTCCATCATCAATAGCGAGAGCGGCTGCCGATCGCGCATACTGCGCCGCCACTCCGTTCCCAGGTACTGGTCAAAGCGCCGGCGATTGGCCAGGCCCGTCAGTGCATCAGTCACAGCCAGCGCCTCCACGGCGTTATAGGCCTCCTGAAGTCTCAACTCCGCTATCTTGCGCTCTGAGACGTCGCGCACCACATTCAGAATTCCAGAAGGCGCGCCTGTTGTGGAATTGCGCACCATCCGCAGACTCGCTTCCACCCAGATGTAATCGCCGCTCGGCTTCAGAATCCGGCACTCGATCATCGCTCCTTCCGCGCCGGAGTTTAGACCGCTGACAATCGCCTGCGCACGCTGCTGGTCCTCGGGGTGAACCATGCCAAAACCATCCTGGGTCAGCAAATCCTCCGGCTTCCATCCCAGGCTCTCGCCCGCCGAGGACACATAACTGCGGTGCCCGCTCAGGTCGGCCAGGATAATCGCGTCGCGCGAGTTCTCGCTCACCAGTGCATGAAGCGCCGTGAGCTTCTCGAGCTGTCGGACAATCGACTGCTCTCTCTCCAGAACGTAGCAGATGATGTATAGGAGAAAGACGCCGGAGCCAATGAAGACTTGCAGCAGCAGCACAGGCTCGGCGGGCATGAGCAGATGCGACTGGGCAAACGGACCCACTCCATGAATCGCGCACCAGCTACCGATCGCCGCAACCAGAAGCGTCGAGAGAGCCGCCCATCCCATGCCCATTCTGAGCAGCACCAGAACCAGCACAGGATAGACCAGAAAGAGCAGTGGCAGCCGGCTCTGCGAGAAGGCAGCCACAGTGATGGCCGCCAGCAGCAGCAGATACCTCCAGTGCCTTCTGGAATAGAAGGTGTGTCTGAAATCCCCGCGCAGGATGGCGACACAAACCGGGGTTGCGATACCGATTCCCAGGCAGTCGGAGGCGATCCACTCCTGCGGCGTGGAGCCCAGGGCAAGATGCGGAAAGAGAGCAGTCAAAAGCGCTACCAGCAATCCAGTGGCCAGCGGACCGGCCAGAACACCGAGGATCGCAAAGCGAATGACATAGTCACGGCCGGTAAACCGCGGGGGCGCTTTGGATGTTTTGCAGAGCAGATAGGCGCACAGAAAAACCTCCAGCAGGTTCAGCGCCGAAAGCAGTAAATTGGTTCGCCAGGAAAGCCCGGCCACGGCGCTTGCCGCAATCTGTGCGGCAAATCCGGTGGCAAGGTAGGCGCTCCAGCGGCGGCGGGAGGCCAGCAGCACAAACGCCAGCAAAACGCCATTGGCAACCCAGATGAGGCTCGAAGCCGAAACGGTGCGAAGAAGACCGGCAGCCAGCGCGACCGAGAGAAAGCAGGAGATCAAGCGCACAACCAACCCATGCCTCCGCAACCACGTAACCTGGCGTCGGCTCATGATCGGTGCTCTCCCTCCTGGCATCGTTGCCCTCTCACTCATCATATCGGTGAGATTCTCGTTGGGAATAGCGGAAGCGTGCTGAATTGCTTAGACTCCGCATTCGCTTCATCGAAGATTATGAAGACCTTATCAAATATGCGGCGTCAGTTGGGGATGAAATTCAGCCTTCCCGCCGGGTAGAAGGACAATCTCCAGCCGGCCTTCTTGCGGCTCGGCCAGCACAGGCCCCTCGATCTGCCTCGGCTGTCCGTCGCTTCCCGTGAAAAGCACTTTTAGCGGCCCGTTGCCGCGCAGTTGGATGCGGTAGTGGAAGAGCTCGCCAGCTGCCAGCTTATCGGCCCCAAAGCTCGCGCTCGGATAATCCACCTCCAGTAGTTGAATCGCGCCACCGGTTCGGTTCTCAACCGTGGTTTCAATGTGATACGAGTGGCATCCCGCAATCCAAAACAGAACTGCCGCCAGAACTCCGGCCAGAAGACCTCCGCGCACATTGAGGAAGTTTTTCATTTCTGGCCACTCTCTGGCTCCCTGGCGCCTTCGGCCGGTTCTGCGGCCAATAGATTCTTTTCCAACCGATCCAGCCGCTTGGCCAGCTCCGGCAAACGCTGGAAGATTGTCACCGCGCGCAGCCAGGTCCGGTTGTCAAAGCCCGGAGAACCGGAGATGACCTTGCCCGCTGGAATATCGTGCGAAACCGCCGATTGCGCGGTCAGAATCACGCCGTCGCCCACCGTGCAGTGGCCCGCCACACCGGTCTGCCCAGTGAGAATCACGTTATTCCCAATAATTGAGGAGCCGGCCAGGCCCGTCTGCGCGCAGATCAGCGTGTTTTCCCCCACGTGCGAGGCGTGGCCAATCTGCACTAGGTTGTCAATCTTGCTGCCGTCGCCAATGCGTGTCTCGCCCACCGTCGCGCGGTCGATTGTCGCGTTGGCCTGCACGTCCACGCGGTTGCCCAGCCGCACCGGCCCCGACTGCGGAATCTTCTCCCAGTGGCCGTGTTCGTTCTTGGCAAATCCGAAGCCGTCGGCGCCAATGATGACCCCATTCTCCAGAGTAACGTGGTCGCCCAGAATGCAGTTTTCCCGCACCACGGCATGAGCGTGCGCAAAGAAATGACTGCCCGCCTCGACCCCCGGATAAAGCACCACATGGGGCAGCAGCGTGGCATGAGAGCCCAGTTTGACGCCGGGACCGACCACAACATAAGCGCCAATATGTGCTCCCTCGCCGATCACGGCCGTCGGATCGATGACCGCCGTCGGATGAATGCCCGGCGCATAAACCGGCGGCTGGTAGAAGAACCCCAGTGTGCGCGAAAAGGCAAGATATGGGTTCTGTATTCGCAGCGTAGCCGCATCAATCTCCGGGAACTCCGGCTCGACGATTACGGCCGCAGCCAGCGTCTTGCGGGCCAGCGCCGTGTATTTGGGATTGGCCACGAAGGTCACCTCCGTCGGCCCAGCCTCCTCAATCCCTTTCACGCCCGTAACTTCCCGCTCCGCGTCCCCGCGAAGCTCCGCGCCCAGCCTCGTCGCCAACTCACCTAGCTTCATGGATGGATTGTAACGGAAGATGCGGCATTGGAGTTTCCTATCCCGAATAGTGCTGCGTCATTGAAAAGTCAGGAGTACATTCATAAATTCCAATAATTGAGCTGCGTACAGGGGATTGAAGACGATGCCATCGAACGTAGGTAAAGACATTGCGGTGGTAGCAATACATATTGTGGTAGCAATACATATTTTTGTTGCACATCTCTTGTGATTATCCTGCGCTTTTGGTAAGCTATCTGTAGGTAGTGTCATGTTGATATTACGGGCGTTGCTACCGGCGCTACTATCACGCGTTGTTGCACAAGCCGGAACGCTGGATTGGCAAAAGTATAGTGACGTATTTGTTCAATGTTTTTGCGGATGGGATGATTTATGGCGTGATTCCGGCAGGAGTTGAACCTGCGACCTCCGCCTCAGATGGCCTGCCCATTGGTTCTGCATGACACTAGGTTGGCCGACGGTCTTCTATCCGTCTGAACTACGGAACCTGCTTCATTATACACGTGATCGTGTGTCTCGAAGTGTGGAGGGTGAGATGAGTCCTAGGGATCTCCAGAAATTCAAGGAAGCAGCCGAGAAACTGGATCGCGAGCACGACACGCCGGAAAAGGCGCGGGAGCTTCTCATCAAGATTGGCTATTTGGACCCGGATGGGAAGGTCTCTGAGAGATTCCGGTAGGTTGTCAATTGGCTTTAGTCCTCGCATATCACGGATGTAGTCTCGAAACCGCCCAGAAGCTTTTGGGCGGTTCGTCATTTTTGCCGAGTACGCAGGACTATGACTGGCTCGGCACAGGAATTTACTTTTGGGAAAACGATATTCTCCGCGCTTATCAGTGGGCAAACGAAGCCCGCCTGCAGTTCGACCATCCCTCTGTAGTTGGCGCTGTGATCGATTTGGGGAAATGCCTCGACTTGACGACGCAGTCCGGAATCGCAGCGGTCAAGGTGGCATTCAACAAGTTCGTTAAAATGTCAAAAAGGGAAGGATCTCCGGTCCCTGAGAACGTGGACACTGCCAAACATCCAGGCAACGATAAGATTCTCAGGTGTCTGGATTGCGCGGTGATGAATTACTTATACACAATTGCGCAAACTGCTCAGGAATCGGACCCGCAAAGCCAGCCTTTCGCAACTGTGCGGGCGATGTTTCCCGAGGGATCCGAACTCTATCCCGGTGCGGGCTTCCGGGACAAGACACATATTCAGCTTTGCGTTCGAAACCCCGAGCAGATTTTCGGTGTCTTTCGCATTCCCGAGTGGCAGCGTATAGAACTCGAGTTGCCCAGCCTTTATGAATCCAACTAAGCCCCGTCATTATGGTTCCGCAAAAGGAAAAGCCAGAAATACACGGTAAGGCTGGTCTACGGAATCTCAAGTACGTCAGGAAATAGCTCTGGTTGCTCCGCGACCCGCCCGGCAGTCTCACTCCTCTTGCGCCCTGCCGCGCCAATCAGGCTCACCACCTCCAGCGTCTGAATCGCTTGCCGAGGCAAATAAATCCGCTGCGTATTTGACCGCGTATCGGGCGGAGTCAGCAGCAGCCCCGCGCCCTCCACCAGCGAACGGTCGTTTGCCGCCAGACCCTCCAACTCATCGCCGTCGGTCAGCGTCATGCGCAGCCATAAACCCGGAGTTCGCGGCCGGATGGAGAAGCGCTTGTGCAGCAGCCGCTCGGGATTGGTCTGGTCGCCATGCGGGGCAGGGAAGTCACGCACAAAACAGGCCCACTTCACCTGCTCCCAGCCGATTCGCAGCACCTTGCCGGTCAGATCCAGAATCTCCAATTCCGTCGCGTCCTGCCCAAAGCTGGTGGCCGCATACCCGGCGCACCATTCTCTGGAGAACTTGCGTACGATCACCGGTTTGCGTAAAGATGCCATCGCTCTGAATTGTCGCACGAACCGGGGCCCCCACGGACAGGTCTTTGTCCGTGGAGTGGAGAACCAGGATATGAACGGATAAAGGCGGAGTATATCTCGCGTTGGGGGAAAACTTGGAAACGTTCTAAGCGAAGGTACAAATGTGCGGATAGCGAGCGTCTGCCGCACCACAGGTGCCGTTTAGCTGCATTGCAGATGCTTGCGGATAATTATCGCCACTTCCCGCACAATCAAGAAAAGCGGCCAAAAATCAGCCGCATTTGAGGCCTCAATGACAAACGCCCCCCATCCCGACCGGCTGCTCCAAAAGCCAACAAAAGACAGAGAAACCAGATGGTAAGTTTCCCATATTGTCGATCATCGGCGCATTTTTATCTATTCAACATGCTTATTATCAATAACTTGAATGGGAAAGATACGAAAATGTGCCCTTTTTAGATTCTCTTTTTATGCGCTTTAACCCTTAAGCTATTCATTTAATTGATCTAGCTCGTTTAATTATTATTCGCTAAACCTTCGCTGTCATCCAAAATTCACCGTTTCCTGCCCGAACCTTCCGCGCTCTCTCCCCAAACAAGCCATCCTCGCAACACCGGTTTCAATCGGCGCCGCCGCTTCGCCAACACAACAGCAGCCTCGGAGTCGATGGCTCCAATCCCGCTGTTCCTCACAATGTGGTTTCGGCAAACCGGTGTTTCTCTACAACTCCAAGCGGTTATTGTTTGTGCTATTCTTTGCGGCCGGTAACGACAAAGAAGCAAAATCTGGTGTGAAAATAGCGAATGATCTCATGAGAGACATTAGCCAGTTGACCTTCCAATAGCCATTTTCAAGTATTCCAACAAGTTTTTCTATTAGTAGCCCAGTTTGCAATTTCTAGGCCGTTCCGATATGATCCATAAATGTGTCCAAGGGAAATCCCTGGACCGTCATATGCACTACGGTTTCTGGGCTCTATCTGCCCCAGGCGCGGCAACTTCAATCGTTGCCCCTTCGGCAAGGAGCTCCCTGCAAAGCGGGGCTGGCAGAAGCGGTGGGAGACGAGGGAAGAATGGGAAAAGTCAGCAAAAACATTGTGAAGGCGCGCGCGGCTGTGGTCAAGCCGTCGTATGCCTTGCCTGAGGCGGTCGGCCTGCTGAAGCAGGTCAAGTACGCCAAGTTCGACGAGACCGTGGATCTGACGATGCGTTTGGGCGTCGATACGCGTCACGCCGACCAGATGGTCCGTGGCACCGTGGTGCTGCCGCATGGGCTGGGTAAGACCAAGAGCGTGGCCGTGATCTGCACCGGTGACCGTCAGAAGGAAGCGACGGCGGCGGGCGCGGATTTTGTCGGCGGCGAAGAGATGGTCGAAAAGATTCAAAAAGAGGGCTGGACAGACTTTGACGCGCTGATTGCGACGCCGGACATGATGAAGGTGGTCGGCCGGTTGGGCAAGATTCTGGGCCCCAAAGGGCTGATGCCGAACCCCAAGACCGGAACGGTGACGCTGGACGTGGCCGCGGCGGTCAAGGAGATCAAGGCCGGCAAGGTGGAGTATCGCGCCGACAAGACCAGCCTGGTGCATGTGCCGGTGGGCAAGCTGAGCTTCGACCCGCAAAAGCTGATCGAGAACGCAACGACGGTGATTGGCGCGGTCGTGCGCAGCAAGCCTTCGGCAGCCAAGGGCAAGTACATCAAGAGCGTCACGTTGAGCTCGACGATGGGCCCTGGAGTGCCGCTGGATAACGCTGTGGCGGACGCGGCGGGCAAGCACTAACCAGAGATCAGGGGTCAGAGATCAGAGATCAGTTGGAGCTTTGATGGGATCGGCGTTTGTGCCAGCCCCGTAGACATTGACGGCAGGATTTGCAATAGAGCGCCCGCAGGCGGGCGAGAAGAGAGATAGGGCAAAACGAGGAAGATCAGTTGTTTTTGACTGATCTCTGATCTCTGACCCCTGATCTCTGTACCGGAGCGAAGACAATGGCGATTTCAAGGGCGAAGAAGACAGAGAAGGTCAAGCTGCTGGCGGGCGAGTTGGAGAATTCGACGACGGCGATCATTGGCACGTTTGCCAAGCTGACCGTGGCCAAGGATTATCAACTGCGCAAAGTGATCCGCGAGGCGGGCGGCAAGTATCGCGTGGTGAAGAACAAGCTGGCGGCCGTATCGGGCCAGGGCACGCAGGTCGAGGCCGCGCTGAAGGGGCTCAAGGGCGTGAACTCGGTGGCGTTTACGGCGGGCGATCCGGTGGCGCTGGCGAAGGTTTTTGCCAAGTGGGCCGGCGAGAACGCGGAGTTCCAGTTCAAGCTGGGAATCGTCGAGGGCAAGCTGCTTACTGCCGTGGAAGTGAAGGCGCTGGCGACGATGCCGGGCAAGGAAGAGCTTTTTGCCAAGCTTCTCTTCCTTATCAATGCTCCGGCGCAGCGGCTGGCTACCGTCATCAATGCCACCGGACGCGATCTTGCGGTGGTCCTGGGCCAGGGCGTGGAGAAGGAAAAGTTTGCCGCGGCGGCATAGCCGCGAAGTTCTCAGTTGTTGGCATGATAAACCTCACGACGGCTGATAACTGACTACTGACAACTGTTTTTAAGGGATTTGGCTGGGAAGCAAGCGGGAAGTGCGCGGGTCTGGCGCATCGGAAACTTCCGGTTTGGTTTTTCGGCTGCGGGAAAAACAATTCAAACGATTTTGATTGGAGAAGAAAATGGCGGATCTAGCGCAGTTGGAAGAGCAAATTGTAGCACTGAGCCTGCTGGAAGCGGCGGCTTTGGTGAAGAAGCTGGAAGAGCGGCTTGGCGTTTCGGCGGCGGCGGCAGCAGCGGCTCCAGTGGCGGCGGCGGGCGCGGCGGCTCCGGTGGTTGAGGAGAAGACCGAGTTCCAGGTGATTCTGAAAGACTTTGGCGCAAACAAGATCAACACCATCAAGGCCGTCCGCGAAGTTACCTCGCTCGGCTTGAAGGAAGCCAAGGATCTGGTGGATGGCGCCCCCAAGGCGATCAAGGAAAACGCGACCAAGGACGAGGCCGAGGCGATCCGGAAGAAGTTCGAAGGCATCGCGACCGTCGAGATCAAGTAGTTTCAATCTAGTACTCTCGATTACCAATCTTGTTCATTCTTGCAGAAGTGGTCCGGCCTTTGGGGCTGGGCCACTTGCAAGACTGTCCAGGACGCGGTACGATAATCAATACGTGTCTTTTCGCTTTCTTCCAATTTTCATCATGGATTCGCGTAGAAGAATTTGAGTGGATGGGTAGGAGCGGACGGAGTCGATTGGTGTTGCAAGGTATTTTCAGACGTGGATAGGTACGCAAGCGTCCGCAGGCTGGGGCAGAGCCAAGCCCTCTGGCGGCGGGTTTCGCTTTGCAGTTAAGTGCCTCAGGGTCAGCGGTTTGCCGGGGTGGCAGGCAGGGGTTCCGTTGACGGGTTGAAGAGTGGCTGGCGGGCGAGCGGCAGAAGCGAGCTTTGGGATCGGCGAGAGCAGCGCAAATGAATTCGGATGGGAGCACAGGCAGTGGGCCGCGCTCGCGAGGGATTGCGTCCCTGCGGGCCTTTTTGTGCCTCCGGTCTGTGGCTGGGCAAAGCTTGTGGGTAAGCTACCCGGCGCGCATCAAATCTGTCAATAGGGTTGAACGTAGCGTTTGCTTCCTCGATTGAGCGCAGTCTAGCGCACTTGCCGGAGCTGCGGCAAGGCCCACAACGAGTTTTTGATCGGACTCTCCGGAGTTCGATGGCTCTGGAGAAGCGTCTGGGTCTTTGCGGCCCGTCTTCGGGCTTGCCCAGCGGCTTGAGAGTTGGGGACTGGAAGTTGCATTGAGCCAGTCCGGTTTTTTGTTTTACTTACCGTAATTTGCCGGCGCCGATAAGACTCGGGCGCTGGCCCGGCCCAGAGCCATTTTTTGGCTGGCATAGGCGTCGGAGCGACCAGGGTCAGGAGTGAACATGCCCAACGAGAAGCGCGCGATTCGCAGCCGGCTCGATTTTTCAAAGATTCCCACCGCAACCCAGATTCCCAACCTGATTGAAGTACAGAGGCGTTCCTACGAGCGTTTTCTGCAGATGGACAAGCTGCCCAACGAGCGCGATGACAGCGGCTTGCAGTCGGTGTTTGTGTCGGTTTTCCCGATCACCGACTTCCGCGGCATCTCGCAATTGGACTTCGTCGACTTCTCGATCGGCAACTGGGAGTGCAAGTGCGGCCACTTGAAGGGGCTGCACCACCTGCGCACGGCCTGCGTGCATTGCGGGGCGATGGTGATTACCGATCCGTTCCTTCCCGGCGATGTGCTCTGCCAGAAGTGCGGAACGTACAACAAGAACACGCCTGATTTTTGTAACAAGTGCGGTGACCCGGTCAGTCTGCAATTGAAGTACGACCAGCAGGAGTGCGAGGAGCGGGGCATGACCTTCTCTGCGCCCTTGCGCGTAACGGTGCGCCTGACCATCTACGACAAAGACGCAGAGACCGGCAACAAGACGATTCGCGACATTAAAGAGCAGGAAGTTTTCTTTGGCGATATTCCGCTGATGACGCCGAACGGTACTTTTATTGTGAACGGCACCGAGCGTGTCATTGTCTCGCAGTTGCACCGCTCGCCAGGCGTGTTTTTTGAGACGGCCAACAATCGCACCTATTTTTTGGGCAAGATCATTCCCTATCGCGGCTCGTGGGTGGAGTTTGAGTACGACCAGAAGAACACGCTCTATGTCCGCATCGACCGCAAGCGCAAGTTTCTGGGAACGATCTTCCTGCGCGCGCTGGGGCTGCGTTCGGACGAAGAGATTCTGAAGACTTTCTACACCGTGGACCGGCTGCACATCTCCGACGGCAAGCTGCTGTGGGCGGTTCCCGAGGATGCGAAGGCGGGCACGCACCTGGTGGGCGCCAAACCTGCTCATGCGGTCCTGCACAACGGCGAAGAGATTGCGCACTCCGGCCGCAAGATCACGCCGAACTCAATCAAGGCGATTCGCGCGGCGGCGATCGACAGGATCGAAGTCGAGGCGGCCGAGCTGGATGGCGCGCTGACCGCGGCCGATGTGGTGGATTTGAATACCGGCGAAGTGGTCGTGGAGGCGAACGTCGAGCTGACCGCGGACCGGCTGCACAAGGTGCTGGCCAGCGGCGCGGCCAGCTTCGAGGTCTTCTTCCCGGAGCGCGACGACGTGGGCAACATCATCACCAACACGCTGAAGCGCGATTCGATCCGCAAGCCCGAAGAGGCGCTGATCGAAATCTATCGCAAGCTGCGGCCGGGCGATCCGCCGACGCTCGATACTGCGACTGCGCTCTTCGAGGGCATGTTCTTCGATCCGCGCAAGTACGATTTCTCGCGCGTGGGCCGGCTGAAGTTCAACATCAAGCTCTACGAGAACCAGGACGCCAGCGGCCTGGACAAGCGCACGCTGACGCCGGAGGACTTCTACGGGACGATCCGCTACCTGCTGAAGCTGCGCAAGAACATCGGCATGGTGGACGACATCGATCACCTGGGCAACCGCCGCGTCCGCGCCGTGGGCGAGTTGATGGAGAACCAGTTCCGCATCGGCCTGGTGCGCATGGAGCGCGCCATCAAGGAAAAGATGAGCGTCTATCAGGAGCTTTCGACGGCCATGCCGCACGACCTGATCAACGCCAAGCCGGTGATGGCGGCGATTCGCGAGTTCT
>CAZDYU010000073.1:0-22333 GCA_964509755.1 uncultured Occallatibacter sp.
GGCGGAAGACCTGTCCATTGGGCGTAAAAAGATGCGCGGCGTTGAAGACCTTGCCGCGCTGGAAGACGGGATGCGTTCCTCCGATGATGTAGATCCCCGTCTCCTTGGCCAGGCGCATGAAGAGCTCTTCGTATTGCGGGGCCATGCGCGCCAGGCGGCGCACAGCCAAGGCCGGTGCCGGCTCGTTGATGTAGCTGAGCAACTGCATCGTGAAGAATTCCGGGAAGAGGATAAAGTGGGCCTTGTAGTCCTTGGCGCTGTGCACAAAGAACTCAACCTGACGCACAAAATCTTCAAAGCAGGCGATGGGCCGCAGCAGATATTGGACGGCTGCAATGCGAACCCGGCGCGGCCGCGGAGTACCGCGCAGAGCCTCGGCCGAAGCCTGCTCCAGCGCCGCGTGTTGCAGGCTGGCCTGCAAGCTGACCGACGAGGTGTACTCCGGATTTAGCCACTCCAGTACGGTGGCAAAGCCGTGCGACTCCATATCATGCATGTAGCCGGGAACAACGTCCAGAACCACCAGCCCATTCTCAAGCTGAAAGGTCAGCGCGGGGTCGCGGCGCTTTCCGTCCACCACCTGGGCCACGTACTCTTTGGCCGTAACCTGGCTGGCGACCGCTGAATAACCGGCGATGCGGCCACCGGTAAGCAGGCGCTTCAGGCCGCGTTCGCGGATCAGTTCCTTGCGCTCGTCGTAAAGCATGGTACCAATGCCCTGCTGGCGGGCTGCCGGATCCACACCCATGTCGGCGCCGTAAAGGGTTTTGCCCAAAGGATTGTGAGTCGCAAAAGAACCATCGCCGGTGATGGACGACCAATTGGCGCTCTCGGCGTAGTCGTCCCAGTCGATAATCAGCGAACTGGCCGAGCCGACAATATGGCCTGCCGGGTCCGCTACAACCAGTTGCCCCTCGGGAAAGACCTCGAGGTGGCGCTCCAACTGCTCGGGCTTCCAGGGCGGTAAACCCGGGAAGGCGCGCAGTTGCAGTTCGATGACTGCCGATATATCGTCAGGGGTCATTTGCCGGACTTTGAAAGGACTGGGTTGGCCAACGGGGGTTGCCATTTTCGTACGCTCCTGAGCTCGGAATCGGGGCGCGATTCTGGAGCTTGGTCCAAGTGTAGGGTTGGAGTGTGGGAAAGATGATGAAGATTGGTGAGCATTTCGATGAATATATGAACAATTTGAAGAATGTTGCGATAGCGGTAAATGCAGAATGCCAATGTATACATCGGTTGGAAACAGGACGCTATTCTCTCTGTGCATGGACAATGAAACGTTCGGGAGCCGCGCCGATAAAGCGAAAAGGATAGCAGGTCACAAGAGTCAAAGCTGATTCTGTTTTCGAAGATATAATTCCGCTGTCGCCAGGAGCGGTGATTTGTATCCAGTCTACCCTATACTTGGAAACACCACTTACTGTTTGAAGAATGATTTCGTCATCTTTATGAATGTCCTTCAAGCTACGAAAGAATGTATCCCGGTGACCGGCTATTCCGATGTTTCCCTCCTCGCCTGGAAATGGTGTTCCGTCGATATGCCCCACACCCAGCCGCAATGTTTGAGACTTTGTTCCTTGCAGCACAATTACTGAAATTCCGATTCTTGGGATCTCGATGCGGCCCAGAACATCCCCTTCTTTGACCGGCAGCTTTGAAGGCTGTGCTCTGTGCTGGCCATTCGCATGAATCTGTTTCTCCAGAAGCAGCGCAGAGTCTTTTTGAAAGCGTCGAGCACCAAGCAGCGTGAGCCCAACATAGGAAAGCGCAAGAATCCCGGAGGCGATAAGAAGCATTCGCGCCCAGCCCATAAAGAGTTGGCCGCGCTTGGCGAAGACCTCGCTCTCAGCGATGGAGATCATGGCCAGCCATCCGTGATGCCGGTGTTGGAGAAGCCGATGGTATGGAGTAACCTGCCCTGGTGCGGACCATTAGACGCCCTTCTCCCGGCGCGCCGGCTCTCACTTCGATAGCTCGATAACCGCCATCCTGCCGCGGAATAGAAGGGACATAGGCCAGAGTGTACTGACTGCGAATATCTTGGGCAATCTCTTTGCAGATCGATGCAATTTCTTTGGATGATTCAGGAAAAAAAGCCTCGCCGCCAGTCTCCTTAGCGAACCGCTTGAGCACGCCCGGGTTCTGATCGCCATCCTGCACATCGAATATGCCGATGGTATAGATAATCGCATTGGACAATTTAGCCATTTCGATTACTTGGGCAAGACTGCGCTTGCTCGCATTGTCGCCGCCATCGCTGATTGCGACAAGAACTTTTTTGTCGCTCTTTCCTTGCTTGAGGCGATCGAGGGCCGTGGCAATTGCGTCGTAGAGCGCGGTTTCGCCAATCGTCCTGATTGAAGAGAGCGCGACTACCAAACGATCTGGCTTGTCTGTGAACAAAATATCGGCCGGCAGTCCATACGACACATGCTCATTGAAATTGACCACGAACATCTGGTCTTGCGGATTACTCGATTGGGCAAACAACATTGCCGCGTCGATTACATCGGTGCGCTTTGAGGCCATGCTTCCGCTGTTGTCGATTACCAGGCCGACAGTCACCGGAACATCTTCGTGGCTGAATTGCTTGATCGGCTGCAAAATGCGATCTTCATAAATCTGAAAATCGTCTTTGCCAAGCCCGGAGACCAGTGCATTGCGGCGATTGACGACAGTAGCATTCAAGATTACAAGATTTGCGTTGACGCGAAGCGTGTAATTGCCGGATTCATTTTGCGCAGAAGATAAATCTTGAGATAGGCCCGCAACAGGCAGAGAAAGAGAAGCAACAAGTGGCAGCAGGAACAGCATCGAATGCTTTCGCATCAATCCGGCGTTATAGTCAGTCCGGGCGCGTTCAAGGACGAAAGAAGCGAAGAGTGAACTGCGACCAGTAATATGCGCTGATTTTCGTGCCATCTGTTCAACCTTGCAGGGAGCCTGTTACATGCCAACAACCGTTTTGTGCGTTTGCAACTATGAACAATAGAGACGATGCTCTGTCGCAACAGTATTATTATTGACCCGACCCGAAAATAAAGTGGAAGCATCCCACCCATTCCGCAAAGAACGCGAAATGGATGGGCACCCAAATCACAGTATTTATGGGCCGAATCAATAGTCTGTTCCGTCCAATTCGATGGCCGGAACAGTGTTTGAGGGAGCGCTTGGATTACATGAGCTTTTTGGCAAAGCCGGAAAGCAATAATCCGGCGCCAAGAAGCATCATGCCGGCAAGGCTGATCGCGCCAAGATTGCTGGCGGTCTTCGGCAGAGATGCAACCAGTACTGGCGCGGGCGCGGCGGCTGGTTCCGCGGCAGGCGCGGGAGGTGTAACAACCTGGGCAACATTCACCGTATCGCCGGTCGGCGTGACAGCTTCAAGCGGAGCTGCTTTCAAAGTGTCAAGCGGCGCGGCAATCAATACGGCTGGGGTTGAAAGTACAGTTTCATTGGTCTCTTTGGCTAGCATCAGGGCCTTGGACCTTTCATATACAAACTCGTCGCCTGTTGTGCGGCCAGGAAAGTACCAGGTTCTGAGAGCTTCAGGCTCTCCAGCGGGCCGTTCCCGGAAGGTGATAACAGATTCCGGTGTTACATTGACGCGGTCGCGCGGAATTGCGAGGATGGTGGTGAAAACATGGGTTTCGTCCTGGTTGAATATTTGAACGATGTGGCGGTCGGAAAGCGAGTCCGTGACCTTGAAAACGTAGGTTCCAGCGGGCAAGACCTGAGCTCCAGAGCCGGGAACTTCGACGGGCTCGCTGAATGTGATGACGCTCCGTCGATTCCAGTCGTCGGCTTTGGCTTTCGGCGCGGCGAGTACACAGAGCACGGTAAGGCAGAGTCCTGTTCCTAAACCTTTGAGCAGTGTCATTGTTTCTCCATTACTTCCTCCGACTCACATGCACGGCGGTTATTGTGCTCACTCTCTATGTTGTCGGGTTCACAAGAGTTTGCACGCCGGAAACTCCGGCAGCCTTCTATCCCGTGGCGTGTACTGAATGCCAGTATTGCTTATGAAGAAATCGATAGCTGACCAATATTGACCTGCCACGCGAATTGCCTGTTGCGGCGATTGATTGCTCCGTTTTGCTCAGACTTGCGTGGTTACCGGCGACTAGTTTGAGAATGTAAGGGCAGTTAGATGCCGGCCCCGGTATAGTTATCGATGCCGATGAACGGACTTAGCCCCTTATGGTGACTGCGCAATCCGGATTGATACTTGCGGCAGCAGTGCATCCAACTCAATACAAGGAATCGCAGACACCTTAAAGGGGGTTATTATGCGGAGACTCAAAACGCTACTCAGTGCTACAGCTCTTGTTGTGGGACTGGCATTTACGCCGGTTTCTCACGCCCAAATCGTCGTTGGTATCGGAATTCAACCAGTCTGTTCGTACGGCTATTACGACTATGCTCCATATGGCTGCGCGCCAATGGGCTTCTATGGCCCCGGGTATTTCTACAACGGAATCTTTCTCGGCATGGGTCCGTGGGCCGGTTGGGGTTATGGCCACGGCTGGGGCGATCATCGCTTCACCGAAGAGCGTGGTGGGAGTTATCACGGCGGCGGGGGCGCCATGGCCAATCGCAGCAGTTTTGCACATGGCGGCGGAGCAGCACACGGGCAAGGAGGCCAAAGAGGCGCGGCGGATTCCCGCGCTGGAGTATCTCACTCCAACGCAGGCCACCCAACACCCGCGCGCGCGAACGCTACGAATGCGGGATCTCATGCGGCAGTTTCACATCCTGTTTCGCACAGCAGCGGAGGAGGTCATGCCAGCGGCGGCGGATCGCATGGTGGCGGCGGCGGAGGACATGAGGGCGGCGGGCATAAATAGCCGATAACCTATAAACCCGATGGTCAAGTTGCAAAGGACAGGCGAGGATCAATAATGACCTCGCCTGTCTTACTTGTATCCACAACTCCCGCTCTCCAATATTTATTTATCATCATTCTATGAGAAGTAAGCAGCGTCATGTGGATGGCTGTTTGAATATTACGCGAATAATCCTTTTGTGCATGATTTTGATTCCTTCCGGTTGAGGGATTGAGCGCGGCATTTGAGAGGAACGGAACGAATACATCAAGACAAAAACTGCGACCTCTCCAAACACCTGCGCGCATTGATCATTTAGAATCAACGAGCGTCAGGTGTAAGAATGACAGACGGAGGATAGGCATGGCGAAAGTAACATTGCTTTTTGCGGTTCTATTGATTGCTTTGGGCTTGGCCGGCTTTTTCGGTACCGGCAGCCAATTTCCCACCGCGTTGATTCCAACCTGGATTGGCTTGGCGTTGGGCATCGGCGGCGTACTGGCGATCAGCCACGATGAAGGCCGCCGCAAACTCTTCATGCACATCAACGTGACGATCGGCCTCATCGGCTTCCTGGGCGGCGCGATCAAGGCTCTGGTTGGCTTTGCTCGTGTTTATGACAGCGGCCTGCGCCTGGGCCAGATCGCCCTGGCGTCGCAGCTTACTTTGGCCGGGCTCATGTTTATTTACATCGCCCTCTGCGTGCGCTCTTTCATCGCCGCGCGCCGCTCCGGGAAGGTCTAACACATGGGCGGATTCTCTGGGCACGGCGGAATGAACATGGGTGCGCGTGCCGAGCGCACGCCGCACGGACGCAGCGCGCGCGCCGGCCAATCCGACCTGCCCAAGCGCAAGCCTGAACTGAAGCGCCTCTTGCCTCAGATCAAGGCGCTGGTGGGGCCGCGCAAAGGATTGCTCGCCGCCGGCATGTGCCTCATGGTCGTCAATCGCATCTCCGGGCTGGTCATGCCCTACATGTCCAAGCCGCTGCTGGATACGGTGCTTTCCAAAGAGCACCCGCGGCCCGATCTGCTGCCCAGGTTTATCGCCATTGTATTTACCGCCATGATTGTGCAGGCGATGACCTCGTTCTCGCTTACGCAACTGCTCTCCAAGGCCGGTCAGCGCCTGATCGCCGAGATGCGCCGTCAAGTTCAGCACCATGTCGGCTTGCTCAGCGTTGCCTACTACGACGAAAATCGCACGGGAACCCTGGTCGCCCGCATCATGACCGATGTCGAGGGAGTGCGCAATCTGGTTGGCACAGGGCTGGTCGATTTTGCAGGCGGCCTGCTCACCGCAATTCTAGCTTTTCTTTATCTGCTGCATCGCAGCGCCACAGTCACCTTGTCGGTCTTTGCCGTGCTGGGCGTGTTTGTCTTTGTGCTCCAATTCGGCTTCCGCCGCATTCGCCCCATCTTTCGCGAACGCGGCAAAATCAACGCCGAGGTTACCGGCCGCCTCACCGAGTCGCTGGGCGGCGTGCGCGTCATCAAGGGCTATCACGCCGAGGAGCGCGAACACGGCGTCTTTGCCAAAGGCGTTGACCGCCTGCTGGCCAATGTGATGAAGACGCTTACCATGACCAGCGCATTGGGCGCGGCTTCCATGACCGTGCTGGGATTGGTCTCTGCCCTGGTGATGTGGATCGGCGGCCATCTGGTTCTTAGCGGGCAGTGGACGGTGGGCGATTACTTCCAATACAACGTCTTTTTGGCCATGATGATTGCCCCTGTTTTGCAGATCGTCAACATAGGCACGCAATTGACCGAGGCCTTTGCCGGCCTGGACCGCACCAACGAGATCATGTCGGAACTGGAAGAAAACCAGAGCCCCAGCCGCACGGTGAAAATGCCGCCCATCCAGGGCACAGTCCGCTTTGAGCAGGTCGAGTTTGCCTACGATCCTGAGCGTCCTGTTCTGCACGGCATTTCTTTCGATGCGCTGCCGGGCACGGTCACGGCGCTCGTTGGCTCCTCAGGCTCGGGCAAATCAACCATTATCAGCCTGCTCTGCGCCTTTCACACGCCCTCCAGCGGTCGCGTCACCGTGGACGACATCGATCTTGCGCGGGTGGACCTGAACACCTTCCGTTCGCAGTTGGGCGTAGTGCTGCAGGAGTCGTTTCTCTTCGACGGGACGATCAGGGAGAACATTCTCTTTTCGCGCCCCAACGCCACGGAAGAAGAGTTTTTCTTTGCCTGCCGCACCGCGCGCGTCGATGAATTTGCCGAGCGATTCGAGGAAGCCTATGACACCATCGTCGGCGAGCGTGGCGTCAAGCTCTCCGGCGGCCAGCGCCAGCGCCTTTCCATTGCCCGCGCGCTTTTAGCCGAGCCGCGCATTCTTATTCTGGATGAAGCGACCAGTTCGCTCGACTCCGAATCGGAAGCCATGATCCAGGCCGGCCTCAATCAACTGATGCAGGGCCGCACCACCTTCGTCATCGCGCACAGACTCTCGACCATCCGCCGCGCCGACCAGATTCTCGTTGTCGAAGGCGGGCTCATCGTCGAGCGCGGCAACCATGCCCAGCTCTTTGCGCGGCGCGGCCGCTACTTCGACCTCTACACCCGCCAGCACGGCCTTGAGGCCAACCTATTTCTCGCGCCCGGCGAAGGCGATAGCACCGACGCAATCGCCGAGTGAGAGGCAGAATGCGCGTGATTGATCCGGCCCGAAAATGCCGATGCATTGTTCCCCATTGACGGCCCGGATCAATCGAATCCTGGCGGACGCTGCCCGGCCACGGCGAATTCCCGCTCCAGCGCAAGCCCGGCGCTGGCCAGTGTGCCCTCATCAAAGAGCCGGCCTATCAGCGTGACTCCATGCGGAACGCGGCGCGGCGGAGAGAAGCGGGGCAGAGGATGCGCGGGATCGGGAGCCCAATCGCTGCGGGCTTCAGAAACCTGCACAAAGCCGGCGCGCAGAGTCAGCGACGGGTGCCCAGTAAAGTTGGTGATCACCAGCATCTCGTCGCGCAGGGAGGGCACCAGCAGCAGGTCAACTTCGGAAAAGACGCGCGCCATCTCTTCGGCCACTTTGCGCCGGAAGCGGTCGGCCTGCACCATGTCCACCGCCGAAAGAAAACGCGCCTGACGGAAGCAATTGGGCCAGGCGTCGGGTACTTGCATCTTCAACTCGTCCAGCTTGTGATTCAGAGTCAGCTCTTCAAAGGCCGCGGCCGCCTCGGCAAAGAGAATCAGGTAAAGCGAGTCGTAAGGCCAATCCGGAAGTTTCACTTCGACAGCCTCCATGCCGAGCTTCTTGACTGACTCCAGCGCCGCGCGGTCCACATCCGTCGCCGGGTCTTCTTTCATCCAGCCGGGAAAGTAGCCCACGCGCAGGCCCTTCACCGATGCGGCGGCATTGAAAGAAAGCTCGCTGGGCACACACGCCAAGTCGAGTCCATCCGGTCCGGTGATTGCCTTGAGCGCCAGCATGGTGTCTTCCACGCTGCGCGCCATCGGGCCCAGCTTATCCAGCGACCAGCAGAGCGTCATCGCTCCGGTACGCGGCACACGGCCAAAGGTGGGGCGCAGTCCCGTAACGCCACAGCGCATTGACGGGCTCACAATGCTGCCGCCGGTCTCGCTGCCCATGGCAAAGCCCACCAGTCCGGCCGCCACAGCCGAGCCCGGTCCCGCGCTCGATCCTGAAGAACCTTCTTCCAGCAGCCACGGATTCTTCGTCTGTCCGCCAAACCAGATGTCGTTCAGCGCCAGCGCGCCCAGACTCAGCTTGGCCACCAGCACTGCGCCGGCGGCGTTGAGCCGCTCGACGACAGTGGCATCGGCGGTGGGTACGCGGTTGCGGTACGGCTCGGCTCCATAGGTTGTCGCAATCCCCGCCGTATCCAGCAGATCCTTTGCGCCCCAGGGTATGCCATGCAGCGGACCGCGATACTTTCCGGCCGCAATCTCCGCATCCGCCTGCCGCGCCTGCGCGCGGGCGTGCTCCGGCAGCAGCGTAATCACGCAGCGCAGTTGCGCGTTGAAACGGGCAAGACGCTGAAGGTAGATCTCCGTCAGCCGCGTCGAGGTCAGCTTGCGGCTCTCAATCCATCGGGAAAGCTGCCAGACGGGCGCGAATGCGATCTCTTCGTCGCTCCCCGGAAGTGGCAATGTTGCATCAATGCCGCGCACAAAGCGATCACCGGCCGGCTTGCGCGCCGCAATCCCAGGCAGGCTTGGATTCCACAGCGTGGCCGGCGCAAGCGTGGCTTCGAGTTCGATCTTGCGCGGCCCGGTGCGGCGCTCCAGCAGCGGAGCCATCTGCATCCGCCAGTTGCTGGCCGCGGTTGCCAGGTCGGCGGGCGTCATTTGCACCTGCGCCAGCTTTTCCGCCTCAGCGAATGTTGCCGACGAGACCTCCGGCCCAGCCGCCGGTGCGGTGCCAAAGGCTGGCGGCGTGCCAGGCGGCAATGGCTCAGCCTGTTGCGCGGGCGTCTGCGCACCGGCGCGCATCAAGGCGGCCAGGAATCCGACGGAACCATAGGCGAGAAATTCTCTGCGCGATTGGGACATAGACCTCCTTGGTTTCAGGTTTGCGAATAGGAAACCAGCTCTGGCAGCAATTGTATCCGGCTCAAGGGGATAAAGCGCACTCAGATTATTTGCGACCGTTGCCCCGTTACTTTGCAGCGTTTAAAAAGGTACCGGATGCCCTCGTAAAATCGACCTGCGAATCCAACAATTCCAATAAACTTCAGGAGCTTGGTTAATTATCATGGCGCAACTTTAGCCGCGCCGATAATTCACAAAATAAATTCAGGGATTTATCATCTGCCGAAACATAAGTAGAGTCAAGAAAGAGACATGCAACTTCCTTGACTCAACCTGATTTGAAATCAAACTTAGAAAGACTCGTTTGGCGGCCGAGGAGGCAAGATAACAGGTGCCGCCAGCCCACTCTTGCGGCTGTTATAAGAGACCGCGATGCAAGAGACGCGATCTGGCAGTTCATCCCACCTTGAACCATCCGCGTATAGGATGCCGGTCAGCACCATGGCTGCCGCGCCGCCGTGGGAATGGTTGAGATTCAAATAATCCCACGACAAACTCTTGGATGCTCCCGGATCGATACCCTTGTTCCAGCCAAAGGCCCGCAGTGGCAGGTTGTTCAAGGAAACAGGTGCGTATACTTGCCCGTACATTGGGGCAGGAAACCAGTAAATCCATTGCCAATGTTCCGTGGTGTCGGCCAGCGCGGCGTTGAATGTCATGCCGACAATCTTCTTGCTGCCGGAGTTTTTCACGCGAAGGCTGACTCCACTATTGAAACCACTGAATCCTCCATTGTCAAAATGCACAAATGCAACGGGACAACTGGCCGGCGAGGTCTCCTGTTGCGCCAGAACTGAAAGTGGAAAAACAAATGCCGCGATAACCAGGCGAGAAAACCAAAGGCACTTCATTGGATTGAATCCTCCTGAAACACTCTGGAGCCAGTACGGGATTCATTGTTCCGCGGCAACTATCGCAGCGGTTGGCGTCTTCGTTGAGAAAGAGACTCGTGAATCGATCAGCCCCATTTGCTGGAACACGGGGTGACAGGATAAGTTGCGATTGAATTCGACAAGAAATATCGCTCTTATACCTTATGAAATACGAGCGCTGTTTGAATTCCTATCCATCTCTAACTCGCTTTACAGCAGAAACTCGCGCACAAAGGGATTCGTGCTCTTCACCAGTTCGTGCAGCGAGCCATCGAAGATCAGGCGACCCTCTTCCAGCATCAGAAAAGTTGTGCCGGCGTCGGTTTCGCCTTGGGGCAGCGGAATCATGTGGCCATGCGCGGGGTCGAAGCGGTGTGTGCAGAGCAGGATCGCGTCCTGGATGCGATGCGTCACCAGCAGCGAGGGCGTGTGGTAAACGTCGCGCTCCTTGACAATCAATTCAATAATGGTGGTCGAGGTGAGAGGGTCGAGGCCGCCGGTGGGCGAGTCGTAGAGCAACAGCTC
The DNA here is from genome assembly GCA_964509755.1 of uncultured Occallatibacter sp. Taxonomy (GTDB): domain Bacteria; phylum Acidobacteriota; class Terriglobia; order Terriglobales; family Acidobacteriaceae; genus Telmatobacter. The sequence goes on from CAZDYU010000073.1 coordinate 10,792, forward strand.
CGGCTGGCGGATGAAGGCGCGGGCAATGGCCACGCGCCGCCGCATTCCTCCCGATAGGCTTGCCGGATAGAGGTCGAAGGTCTCCTCCAACTCGACAAAGGAAAGCGCATCGCGGACACGGCGATCGATCTCCTCGTCGGGCACGCGCTCTTGAATGAGCTGGAAGGCCACGTTGTCGCGCACGGTGAGCGAGTCGAAGAGCGCGCCCTCCTGAAAGACCATCCCGGTGCGGGTGCGCAGCGGAAAGAGCTGCTCTTCCGGCAAGCTGGCAATCTCTTCGCCGAAGAGCTCGACGCTGCCCTGGTCAGGCCGCAGCAGTCCGTTGGCAAGCTTCAGCAGCACACTTTTGCCCACCCCGGCCGGGCCGAGCAGAATCCGCGTCTCCCCCGGCGCGACGGAGAAGGTCACATCCTCCAACACCGGCGGCCCGTCAAAGGCGATGGAGACATTGTGAAAGGCGAGCACCGGCCCCGTTGTCGCATCCGGCTCGGATTGGCCTGAATTTTCGATCATAGCGGCGGGAAGAAGGTGAGCAGCACCTGGGTCAGAAGGAAATCGACAAAGATGATCAGCACTGAGGCCCAGACGACAGCTTGAATTGTGGACCGGCCCACGCCCTCGGTGCCGCCGGTGGTTCTCATCCCGTAAAAGCAGCCGATGGAGCTGAGAATGTAGCCGAAGAAGAGCGGCTTGACCAGGCCCTGAATGATGTCGGGATAGCGCAGCGCCTCCCAGGCCTTGGAGAAGTACTGAACGCCGTCCTGGTGGTTCATGAAGACCGTCACCAGCCCCCCGCCGGCGATGCCGCAGGCGTTGGCGACGATGGTGAGAAAAAACAGCATGGCGATGGTGGCGAAGATGCGCGGCGTAACCAGTTTTCTCATCGGATCCACGCCCAGCGCGCGCATGGCGTCGATCTGCTCGGTCACCACCATCGAGCCCAGTTCGCTGGCCATCGAACTGGCGTTTCGCCCGGAGACCATCACTCCAGTCAGAACCGGTCCCAGTTCGCGAATCATGGTCAGCGAGACAAACTGGCCGGTGATGGCCGTGGCTCCGAAGGCGGAAAGCGTGGCCGCCGATTGCAGCGCCAGCACGCCGCCGGTGGAAAGCCCGCTGAGCACGACAATGGACAAAGAACCGACGCCGATGATGTCGGCCTGCACCAGGAACTCCGGCCAGTAAATCGGCGGGCGAAAGAGATTCATGAAAGCGCGCCACGAAAATATCGAGTAGTCCTGCACCGTGAGAATCAGATTCTTGGCGTGTTTTTCGATCATGATTATCGCCATCAGGTTTGCCGGCCCGCCTTGGAAGTGCAAAGAGTTTGCAAGGACAGAATAGCGCATCGCGGCAGGCGGCTTCCGTTTGGCCAGTTGGACCGGGGTCAGCCTTCTCGCTTCCGGCGCTTGGAGCGTTGCATATTTTCGGTACATAGGCGCGACTGGATCGGTAGAGAATATCTCTTTGAATTAGATAATCTTAAAGAGTAGTGCAAACTAAGGTTCGACAATTCTTAACTTACAGTTGTACATTAGTGGATTCACAGCCGATATTGCAAGGTAGGACAGGTGTTTCTGGGTTGCCTTTTCAAGGCAGCAAGAGATTGTCCGGTACTTAGTTAAGCGTGAAAGGCCGGTTGCCGAGATGTCATGCAAGAAGAGCATCGAGCCGCAGAGCAGGCGGAGACCGTTCGCTATGGCTTTGTGCTGTTTGCCGATTTTGCTCTTGCTTGCGGCGCAGGCCTTCTCGCAGGCAAAGAACCCCGATTCCAAGCTGCGCGTATTGCACACGGTCTCTGAGGTTTTCAGCATCAGCAAGAGCGAAGCCGCCCGCGGTTACCCGATCGAGCTTGAGGCTGTGGTGACTTTCTCTGATCCGGGGTGGGGAAACCTGTTTATCCAGGACCGGAGCGGCGCAACCTTCATTGATGTTCACGGCATTGGCAACGGATTTTCCAAAGGCGCCAGGGTTCGCATTAGCGGCATCACCATAGCGGGCGATTCCGGCCCCGCCATTGGTCCGGTGAAGATTGTTACGGTGGGCCGAGGTGTGCTCTCCAAGCCGGAGCAGCACAGCATCGCGGAGTTGGACGCCGGAGCCGGCGAAGCGCATCGCGTAACCACCGAGGGCATTCTGCGTCCCTGTGATCGCGACTGGCTCCGCGTCTGCTTTCGCATCCATGATGGCAGCAAGATGACTTGGGTCTTTCTACCCCGGCAAGACGGCCCCGATTCCGAGAGTCTGATCGGCGCCAAGGTGCGGGTCACCGGCGTGGCTGCCCGCCATCCAGAGGGAGCCAACAAGCGCACCGCGGCCCAGCTCTACGTCGATAGCATGGCAGACATTGAAGTTCTGGAACCGCCTGGGCCGATCTCCTTCTCCTCAACGCCTTCGCTGGTTCGGGAGCTTGGCCCCGCGCAGGCCGATGAGCCGATTGTGGCTCCGATGCATCTTCGTGGCGTGGTGACCTGGGCCTCGCAGGGGCTTGTCACCATCGAGGACGGCTCCGGCACAGTTTTTGTCGGAAAAAAGACGGATGTAGACCTCCATAGCGGCGAGACCATCGATGCTGTTGGCTATCCCAGCCACGGAATCTTCGGTCTTGAACTGGCCGATTCCCTGGTGCGCCTCTCCGACGAGCAGATCGGTGTCGCCGGCCTGGTTCCGGTCGACGCCACCGCCGCTGAAATCCTAAAGCGATCGATGAGCGGAAGACGCATTCATTTGAAGGCAAAACTGATCGGCCAGAACCAAAATGCCACCGAGTTTGTTTATCAGCTTCAGGACGGAACCCAGCATTTTCATGCCGTTCTGCTGCGCGGCGACTTGGCGAACGAGACGGTTCGCCTGGCTCCTAATTCTGTCCTGGAACTGACCGGCGTGGCTTTGATCCAGAATGGAAATGCGGCGTGGCCGGAGTCGCTGTTGATCCTTATCGAGTCGCCCTCGGATATGGTCGTCGAGGGAAGATTTGGCTGGCTGACGCTGGGCCGCGGCCTGGCTATTCTTGGCGCAGTTGCTGTCATTTTGCTGACGCCCTTCATCTGGGTCACCGTGCTGCGCCGCACCGTGCGCAAGCAGACCGCGGTTATTCGCGCCCGGCTGGAGAATGAACTCCACCTTGAGAACAGATTCCGCCGCCTCTTCGAGCGCAATCTGGCCGCTGTCTTCACCTGGCGGCCGGACGGCACCATTATCGATTGCAACCTGGCGATTGTGAAGATGCTGGGGCTGCACTCTCGCGAGGATCTGATTGGCCGTTCTTACTGGGATCTGGAGACCGACCCGGAGCGGCGCGAAGAACTGAGGAACTCCTTGCATGAGGAGGCGCTGAGCAATCGAGACGCCAGCCTGCGACGCGGCGATGGCTCCACGGTGCGCCTGCTTGAGAACATCACGCCTGTCGGCTCCAATGGAGAGATAGTGTATGAGACAACGGCCATCGATGTAACCATGCTGCGCGAGAATCAGGCGGAGTTGCAGAAGGCCAAGGATGCGGCCGTTCACGAGTCGCTCAACGATCCGCTGACCGGACTGCCCAACCGCAGATTCCTGATGGACGCCCTCTCCATTCTGGTCAACAGGACGCGCCGCGAGGAGAGTATCTTCGCGCTGCTTTATATCGATCTGGATGGATTCAAGCTGGTCAACGACAGCCTCGGCCATCCCGTGGGCGATGCTCTGCTGGTGCAGATGGCCGCCTGCCTGCGCTCCTGGATTCGCGAGGGAGATATACTGGCCCGGCTGGGCGGCGATGAGTTCCTGGTGATTCTGGACCGGCTTCATTCCAAGGAAGACGCAACTTTGGTGGCCGAGAATCTGCTGGCGGCGATCTCGGCTCCCTTCAAGGTGAGGGGTCACGATCTGGCCATCGGCGCCTGCATCGGAATCAGCGTCTTTCCCGAAGACTCAGCCGATGCCGAGGAGCTGATGCAGCAGGCCGATAGCGCCATGTATGCCGCCAAGCGCGACGGCAAGAATCGCATCACGCACTATACCCCGCAGATTGGCTTCCAGGTGCACGAACGCCTGACGCTTGAGAACCTGCTGCGCGGAGCCGTGGCGCGCAATGAAATTACCGTCGATTATCAACCCGAATTCGACCTTGGCGATTGCCGCCTGATCCGCTTTGAAGCGCTGGCCCGCTGGACCCATCCGACGATCGGCTCCATTTCCCCGGCCCGGTTTATTCCCATCGCCGAAGAGAGCGGGATGATCGTTGCACTGGGTGCCTACATTCTGGAATTGGCTTGTATCGAGGCGTTGCGCTGGCAGAAGTCGCCCGAACATCCTATCCAGGTTGCCGTTAACGTCAGTGGCGTCCAGCTCCGTCACAAAGATTTTGTCGACGAGGTCGGCGCGATCCTCGCTCGCACCGGTCTGAACCCCGAGTTGCTGCAGCTTGAACTCACCGAGTCGGCAATGCTGATTGCCGCCGAAAGCACCACCGAGACCATGATGCAGTTGCGCGCGCTGGGCATTACGCTGGCCATCGACGACTTTGGAACCGGCTACTCCAACATGAGCTACCTGCCCGCGCTGCCCTTCGATTCACTCAAGATCGACGGCTCGTTTGTGAGGAACCTGGGTAAGCAGCCGGAGAGCGAATCGATGATCAGCACTCTCATCGTGCTGGCGCACAACATCGGAATGCAGGTGATCGTCGAGGGAGTCGAGACGCAGGAGCAGTTCGACATCGTCAGAGCCTTGGGAGCCAACGAAGTGCAGGGCTACCTTACTGGCCGCCCCTCCCCCGATCCTGTTGATGTCTTTCTGCAACCCGCCGCGCGCGTTCTGGACTCCTGCGCCGAGAAAAAAACGCCGCTGCGCGAGAGCACCTGAGCCGCGGTTGGCTTTCCTGTCTATTTCGAGTTTCTACGTGCTCCTCTTCAGAGCCCGTCTCAGCACCGTCTCGAGCGCCCCCTTCAGCTCAGCGTACTCTGTCTGCGAAATCTTGCCGGAGATTCTATCGCTCTCTACGGCAAAGAGTTCTTCCTTGAGCGCGTTCAGCAGGGCTGCGCTTCCGGTTGCGGGCGCGGCGAAGGCTTGCGCGGCCACGGTCCCGGTGCTAGCAACAGGCGTCACGCCCGGCGCGGGTTTGCGCAGCAAGAAGGCCGCGGCCGCGACAAACAGCAGACCGAATCCGCCCAGTATCCACCACTTGTATTTAGACAGCGGGTCCGGAGTGGCGATGGGGCTGCCGATTCCGCCGCCCGGTTGCGTACCGGGTGTGCTGGTGTCTTGCGATTGGCTGCTGTCTTGCCCGCCCATGCCCGCATTTTGCCCGCCCTGCGCGTTTTGCTGCTCGCGGGGAATCGATCCGGTTCCGGAGACGGTAAACTCCAGCGGCTTGCCGGGCAAAGCATTCCGCGCTACCAGCGTCTGAATGGCGGGATCCTCGGGTACTGACTGAAAGACCGATCCAGCGCCTGCCGTGAAGGTCATGCTCTTGGGAACCAGTACGCCCACGCTCTGCGCCGGAAGCATTACCTGCGGCTTGAAGGTGTATTTACCGCTGCTATAAGGAACCTCATAGCTGATCTCGAAGAGTGTGCTCTTCTCGCCGTCGTCGGGCTGGATGGGAAAGTTGAAGGCAAAATGCCCTTTGGCTCCGGCTGGGTCCAACTTCAGCGAGGTGGGCAGGCCGCCGGGCCGCTGCGCCTCCACGCCCTCCACAACCGCATCGGCGGGCAGAATCACTTCAAACGAGCGCGCGCTCCACTGCGTAGTTGGCGGCGTGCTGGTGTTATGCACAAAGTAACGTTCCACAACGCGCAGTTGCCCGTTGGCGCTTTCGATTTCCAGAACATCGGCCTCGATAAAGACGCCGGAAACCTTGGCGGCAACGTCGAAGACCGCGATGTCGCCGGATGCGCCGCCTTCGGGCGCGGCGATGAAGTAAGGCGCGCCTTGATGCGTGGCGCGTACCAGCGCGGGGCCGGGGCTGGGCTTGTTCAGCGAATAATGCCCGCGCGCGTCGGTGGTGGTGCTGGAGACCTCGCTCATCCCGGCCTGCGGGTCCACCAGGACAACTGTGTCGCCCGCGGCGGGCTTGCCGGTCGTCCTATCGGTGACGGTTCCGGTGAGGGTTGCGGCCTGCGCCAGTGCGCCGGTGAGCAGCACGCACGCGGCAATGTTGCGAAAAATCATCTGACTTGAATTCATTGTCGAAAACAACCTCTCCTATATCGCTGCAAATTGCTGGATGCCCCATCCTTGCGCGTTCTTGGCGCCAGGGTGGGATACCACAAACCTCAACCAGACCGGTTCACCGGCGTCTGAACTCAGTAAAGATCACGCCTGCTGCAACATTTCAATCTCCGCCAGCAACTGTGCGGCCTCGTTTTCAAGCTGTCCCCGTTGAACGACGAAATCCTCTTCAGGATACTTGCCCGCGCGGTGCTCGAAGTTCAGGTCGCGCAGATTCTCATAAAGCTGTTCCTTGCGTTCCAGCAAGTAGTCCAGCCGCGTCTTTTCCCGTTGCGATGCAAAGACATTCTCCGGCCAGAAGGTGTAAACAAAGAGCACCAACAACAGCAGCATTCCGCAAATCAAACCCAAAGTCGGCGTCATAACGCAATCACCTCCATAACCTCAGTCCTAGCCCCTGCTTCAAACGGCGTCGGTCTCCCGGCGAATCTTTTCCCTCAGCGCATCGATAGCTGGGTCAGAGGCAGCGGTCGCGCTCTGCCTGCTCCCAATCGACCAGCGCCGCACCAGCAGAATCGTCCCCAGCAGCGCCGCGCCAAAGACCGCAAAGGGCGCAATCCAGGCCACCAGATCGAAGCCATGCGTGGTAGGCGCGGCCAGCACCACCGCGCCGTATTTGGCCACAAAACCATCCAGAATCTGCTGGTCGCCAAGGCCCTTGGCGATGCCGTCGCGCAACTCGTTCAGTTCGCCGGTCGAGTTCGGGCAGCCCACATGGTTGCACTCGCCCAGAATCTCCGCGCAGCCGCAGGTACACATCAACCGGTGGTTCAGATTGTTGTAGCGCGAGCCGGCGTCGCCAGCGCCCAAAGAAAAGCAGACGGCCGCGGCCAGCGCAAGAGCTTGCATCGCTCGAATCCAAAAATTAAGACGCAACGGAGTTGCCTCCCTTCTGCGCGGCCGGCTTAAGGCTCGGAACCAGCGCAATCAACGTGCCAAAGGCCATCAGCGCCACGCCGGCCCATATCCAGCCCACCAGCGGATTCAGGAATGCCTTGATGATCGGCTGCCCGGTGTCGGGATTCGTGCCCTCATAAACCACATACAAATCCCAGGCCGGAGTCGAATGGATCGCCACCATCGTCTGCGGCTGTTCGCTGGCCAGATAAACCCGTTTTTCCGGCGTCATCTGAAATTCTTTAGTCCCGCCCTTGTAGACATCCAGCCTTGCGTACTCCGAGTTGTAATTGGCATTCGAATCCTGCGTTGCGCCCACGTTTTCCAGCGTGTACGGGCCGATGGAAATCTTGTCGTGCAGCGCCATCTCGCTCTCCACATTCCGATTGAAGGCCGCGCCGGCCAAGCCCATCACCACAATCACCACGGCGATGTGAACGATATAGCCGCCGTAGCGCCGCGTGTTGCGGCGAACCAGCAAATACATCGACCAGAAGAGATTCCGCCCGCTCTGCCGCGCAATCACTCCGGCCCCGCGCAGAAACTCCGAGAGAATCGCTGTCGTCACGCCCGCCGACATCGCAAAGGCCACCAGCGCGTAAAAATTGCCCTGATCGAAGGCGCCATCCTTCCACGGCTTGACGCCCACCGCCAGGCAGACAATCACCGTGGCCCAAAGCGCGATACTGGGCAAAACAAAGTTGCGGCGAACAGCCCGCAGCGATGTGGACCGCCAGGGCAAGAGCGGACCCACGCCAGTCAAAAACAGCAAGAAAATTCCGATGGGAATTGCGACGGCGTTGTACCAGGGCGCGCCTACGGTGACTTTGTTGCCTACAACATATTCGCTCAAGATCGGAAACAGCGTTCCCCAGAGAATCACAAAACAGGCCGCCAGCAAGACAAGATTGTTGAAGAGAAAACTCGACTCGCGGCTGACCAGCGACTCCAGATGATGATCGCTCTTCAAATGGTTGTGTTGCAGGATGTACGTAAAGATGCAGACCGCCAGCACAATCCCCATGAAGACCACAAACCATGTGCCGATCGACGACTGCGCAAAGGCATGAACGGAACTGACCAGGCCCGCGCGCGTGAGCAGCGTGCCCAGCAGCGTCAGCAGAAAGGTGCTGAAGATCAGCCAGACATTCCAGCTTTTCATCATGCCTTTCTTCTCCTGCATCATTACCGAGTGCAGAAAGGCAGTCCCGGTAAGCCAGGGCATGAAGCTCGCGTTCTCCACCGGGTCCCAGCCCCAGTATCCGCCCCAGCCCAGCACCGCGTAGGCCCAGTGCATTCCCAGAAAGATGCCGCAGGTGAGGAAGAGCCAGGTAACCAGCGTCCAGACGCGCGTGATCTTGATCCATTTTTCGCCGGGATAGCGCATCATCAGTGCGCCAAGCGCAAAGCAGAAAGGCACCGAGAAGCCAACGTAGCCCAAATAGAGCATTGGCGGGTGAATCACCATCTCCGGGTATTGCAGCAGGGGATTGAGGCCGTTACCGTCTTCTGGAATAGCGCCGCGCAGCAGAGCAAAGGGCGGCGCGGCAAAGCACAGCACCGCCAGAAAGAAGACCTGAATCCCGGCCAGAATCGCGCCGGCGTAGGCGTAGAGCTTTACATCCCGCTTGTGCGTCAGCCGCAGCACAAAACCGTAGGCTCCCAGCAGCCACGCCCACAGCAGCAGCGAACCCTCCTGCCCGCTCCATAGAGCCGAAAATTTATAGGCCGCGGGCAATGCGCGGTTGGAGTGTTCCAGAATGTATGTGATTGAGAAATCGTTGGTAAAGACCGACCAGATCAGCGCAAAGGCCGCCGCCGTGACGGCCCAGAAGCCGGCAATCCCAGCCCGTCGCGCCGTATCCGCCAGCCGCTCGGGTGAGACAGCCGAGGGCTGCCCGGTCGCGATCAGCCGCAGCGCCCAGGCTCCAGCCAGCAGATTCCAGGCGGCCAGCGCCAGAGCGACAAGAAGTACAAAACTGCCAAACGATGCCATCAAGTCTCCACAATTGATTCCAAAACGATTTTCGCACACAGACGGGCCGCCGTTTGGCCTCCCGGCAAGGGCATTCTCGCCTCATCATAGTCGTTTTTGGTGTGATCTGCCTCACTCTGTGGATGGAGAGCCCGATAGCCACCACAGCGGGAAGGAAACCCCGCAACGCCTCCACTCAGATTGAGAGGCGCGCTACGCGCGGCTTTGTATCTTGCAAAGCCTAACCGTGACGCCGAGCGGGAGAAAAGACGCTGAACACTGGCCGTGGGCCGCGAGGCGCTTTCACCATATAGGCAAATCTTGCCCTGGTCGTGAAGACGGCACGAGAACCGTGAAATCTGACGCCAATTCCGAACTCTCAATGACCCACCATTCGAACTAATTAGGGCGCAGCAAAGAGAACCGTTGCCTGCTGGTAACTACTCGGCCCACCCGCCGAAAAAGACTTTTCTATTGGGTTCAAGTCGGGAGAATCGGGCGGCAGATACAGAACCGCTGCGCCAATCGCAATGATCGCTTTTTCGACTCCGGCCACTTTGTGACTGCTGAGATTATCGAGAACCACAATGTCTCATGGCTGCGGCGTCGGGCACGCGATCCCGCAAATCCTGCGAATAAGACTGCATCCGTGCCGCCCCTCTATCGGTAGGATTATTGCAGTACTGTACGTATACACTTAAACTAGAAACGCGCTAGCGGATCAGATTTTGACGAAATACTTGCGTCAGGCGTAGAAAAAATGGGAGTTCCCAGCCCGCGTCCTGTCTGGTTGTGGCAAACAGTCAGTCTGGGAACTCCCTCCCCAGATCTGCGTTGTTACTGGACTCATTATGTCCATAAATGTTTACGATTTGCGATCAAAATAGTTCATTTTTCAGGTTACGGATGTCGTAGAGAGAAAAGTAACCATTGCTATTTACTGTTCAGTAAACCAGCCGTTGCGCGGGACAGTTCCAGGAGAGCTACTTCTCTCATTGCGCCCAGCAGGCGAGTAACTGCATGCAAATCATTCATGCTTCTCAGCGGTGGAGAGCACGCAGGCCAAAATGTTGATGGAAGTTGATGAGTTGAAGTTTCACACCCTGAACGCATTCTATGCAAAAGAAAATAAACGGGAGTTCCCAGACCGGGCTCTCTTTTGATCTGAAGGCCGCTCAGCCTGGGAACTCCCTCCCCAGATCAGCATTGGATCTGCTGTCAATATGAACTCGATTTCTCAGGAATACTGGTCAAATTAGCTCACTATCCAGACTATTTACTTTGATCAGCGATCGATTCGATTTGCTACAAGCTATTCAAAGGGAGGCATCATAGACCATGGCGCGGCGGTGGGAATACTTTCAGTTCTGCAAGTGTGAAAGGCCGAGGATGCGTGAGGGCCTATGCGCGGAATGCGGGTTTATTGCAAAAAAAGAGGAGTTCCCATGCTTTAAGGAAGAGATACAAGATGGTGAGACCATTCAAATCAATCCTCATGCCACGCGAAAAGGAACTTGGTTTGACATAGTGATAGGCCTCATTCAGCACGCTGAGGTTGGTCATGGCCCGCTTGTTGATCGGTGCCGTCGCGACAGTCTCCAGAATTTCTGCAATCTCATTCATGAGATGAACTCCTTGGTTACTTGGGTTGTCGAAATCCGAAGCTCGGTGCTCACTGCAACGCGAAATCACAAAACAGATCGGGCAGGCTGGTTCCCCAAGCAAGATCATGAACGATGGTTCTGTGACGTTTGAGTGGTTCGTCCGGAACCGGTTTCTCCCGTTGAAAGAGGCCGCCTGGAAAGAGGAAACGGCCAAAACCAAGAAGCTCCTTATTGAGCGTGATCTCATCGACGATCTCGGCGAGATCCCGCTCACGAACTTCGACAAGTTCAGCTTGCAGGTTCATTTGAACAAGCTGGCTTCAACCCGGTCCAAGGACAGAGTGTTGCAAATGCGCGCGTACCTGCGGGACATCTTCGCGGAGGCGGCCGATCGGGATTTTCTCCCGAAGTGTCCGGTTCGCAAGGTGAAAGTGCCACGTAATTGCGCAGCACGGACACAACAACGCTCACCTGGGATCAACTGTGGACGGCTCTCCTGGAATTGGCCCCAAGGGACCGCATCCTGCTTGAGCTCGATATGACCAACGCACTCCGTCCCAGCGAACTCTTTGCTCTGAAGTGGAAGTGCTTCGACAGCAAAGTATCGACCATGAGTGTTACTGAGACGGCATACAAGGGGAAGATTCGGTCGTGGGGGAAAACCAGAAAGAGCCTTGCGACGATTCATATTCCGGGCTCCCTCGCGGCCGATCTTGAGGCCCGGCGAGCCAAATGCCCCAACCCGTCACCGGATGCCTACATCTTTGCAAATCAGGATGGGAGCTTTCTGGACACTGACAACTACCGTAAACGGGTGCTGCACAAGCTGGCGGAGGAGATGGGACTGCCGAAG
>CAZDYU010000074.1:0-22230 GCA_964509755.1 uncultured Occallatibacter sp.
TTGTTCTTCAGCAGTTCCAGATGCACCACAATGGCGTTGATGGGGTTCTTGACCTCGTGGCCCACGCCGGAGGTCAACCGGCCAATCGCCGCCATGCGCCGCGAGAGTTCCAGCTCCGACTCGATCTCCTCGACCGACTCGATGTCATGCAGCGTGACCAGCGCACCCAATCCCTGCCGCGACTGATCGTCGTGAATAAAATCCACGGAGGCTTCAATGCGCCGCCAAGTCTCGGTAAGAACCTCTTCCTTCACCAGCGCTTTGCCAGCGTCAAATGCGTCCAGCAAAATCCTTCCCAGCACCGTCGATCTGTCGAAGACCTGCTCGGCCTGCCGCCCCAGCAGGCTGCCCCGCTCGACGTTGAGGAAGCGCCGCGCCGCCTCTGAAACCAGCACCGCCCTCTGATCCGCGGTGAAGAGCAGAATCCCGTCCTGCAGATTGCCCAGAATCTGGTCCAGATTCTCCTTCAATGCGGAGAAGACCTCTTCCACATTTCTCATGCGCTGGCCAATCATCTCAATCTTGTTGGCCACCCGCGCCGGCGTATCCTGCCTTGGAGCTTTTTCCGAATCGTCCGTCCCGCCGGCAGCGGTCCAGTAATCCAGTTGCCGGCTGATATCTTCCAGCGGTTGCAGCGCCAGATTGCCCAGCAGAAAGGCCACCAGCAGCGCGGTTCCCAGCGCAAAACCCATCAGCGTGAGGGCCCGCTGGAACCAGGGCTTGTAGACCGCGCGAAGAAACGTGGTGCGCACGCCCACATGCACGCTGGCAAAGTCTTCGCCGTTGTTCTTGAGCGGCGAGACAATATCGAAGACTCTGGGCTGGCCGTAGACCTCGCGCATCAGTTGGAAGGGGTTGGCCCGCAAAAGCTGGCTATAGTTGGGGCGCGCGGGCAATGGCTTGTCTTCGTTCTCGGGGTTGGTGCTGAGCAGCGTGTTATCGTCCGCGTCGGCAATGTTGATGTCATAGACCGTAAGCGAATAGCGATTAACCGAGTCGATGGCCGCTTGCAGCGCCGCGTTGCCGCGCACGGCGGAGGCGATCAGGTTGCGCGCCTCAGCCGGCTTGCCGGGATCGACCTTGCGGTCCCTGAGCCCGCTCTCCAGGGCATTCTGCAAGGCAAAGGTCACCTGGTTGGCGACCATCTTGTTGGTGTCGTAACTCTGCTGAACGGCGGCTTGCAGCAATTGGCCTACGTAGACCAATGAAAGCATCCCAGCAATGAAGAAAACCAGCAGGGTAATGGCCAAAACGAGTTTGGTTTTCAGGCGCATGGCTCAGGCGTCCACCCCGTTGCGGGCCTGGTTGTACTCCTTGAGCTTGTTGTGCATCGTCTTCAGGCTGATGCCCAGAATCTCGGCGGCGCGGGTGCGGTTCTGCGCGGTGGATTCCAGTGTGCGCAGAATCAGTTGGCGCTCCATCTCCTCCACGGTGGTACCGACGCGCAACTCGACGGCGCTCACATCGAGGGCTAGCGCGGCCTTTGCCTGTCCCTTGCCAAAGCCCGCAGGCAAGTGGCTGGCATCCAGGGGCGCTCCGTCGGCGCAGAGAATGACCGCCCGCTCGATGGTATTGCGCAGCTCGCGGCCGTTGCCCGGCCAATCGCAGGCCATGAGCCGCTCCAGCATTGAAGGCGCAATGCCGGAGACGCGGCGGCCGTGCTTCAGGTTCATCTGCGCCAGCATTGCCTCGGCCATTGCCGGCAGATCGGAGAGATGCTCGCGCAGCGGCGGCATGTGGATGTTGAAGACATTCAGCCGGTAGTAGAGATCGGCCCGCAAGCCTCCTGTGGCGACGGCCTGTTCCGGGTCTCGATTGGTGGCGGCCAGCACGCGCACATCCACCTCCTGCTCAGTGCGCGCGCCCAGCCGGCGGAGCTTACGTTCTTCGAGGACTCGGAGCAATTTGGCCTGTGTGCCGGCCGGCATCTCACCGATCTCATCCAGCAGCAGCGTGCCGCCCTGCGCCAGCTCAAAGCAGCCCGCACGGCGCTCGGCAGCGCCGGTAAATGCGCCCTTTTCGTGGCCGAAGATCTCGCTCTCGATCAGCGTTTCGGGAATCGCCGCGCAGTTGACGGCGACAAAAGGCCGCGTCTTGCGCGGGCTCAGATCGTGCAGCGTGCGCGCCACCAGTTCTTTGCCCGTGCCGCTCTCGCCGGTGATAAGCACTGAAACATTGGAGGGCGCAATTTGCTCGATCAGTCCGAAGACCTCGCGCATCTGCTTTGAGCTGCCGATCATCGAGCTCAGGACGCCGGTCTCGCGCAAACGGCGGCGCGCGACTTCGAGTTCAATTGCCGTCTCGCGCTGGCGCGTGGCGTTGGCCAGGATCGTCTTCAGCCGGGTGGCATCCACCGGCTTCTGCAGAAAGTCGTACGCGCCCAGCTTCATCGCGTCCACGGCCAACTCAATGGAGCCCATCGCGGTGAGCACCACGACTGCCAGATTGTTGAAGCCAGAGCCTTCCTCGGTCAGTTTGGTCAGCAGGCCAATGCCGTCCAGCCGCGGCATCTTGAGGTCGGTGATCACGATGGCCGGCTCCCAGGCCAGCGCTTTCTCCCAACCCTCGACGCCGTCGCGCGCCGTCTCGGTCTGGTATCCCCACCCGTAGATGAGTTCCCCCAACCCCATCAGCGCGTGGGGTTCATCTTCGACAATCAGGACTTTGACTGAGTTTTGCATGGCGCCTCTGGTTCAGCTATCTCTCAATCTACCCTTCTACCATGCAAAACTCCAAAGCCGGACGTCGCATTTCATTGCACCGGAGCCAGGGACGCGGCCGGAGCAGCCTGAGGCGCAGCGCTTTGACGATCGGCTGTACCTTTGCGAATCGCCGCCAGCGGCCCGGCCAGCCGAGGATCGTCGCGGGTAAGAACCTGCGGATCATGGTAGACGGCGTTGACCAAATCGAGAGGGTTGTGCTCCTGAATATACTCGCTCCAGCACATGAAATAAGTCCAGCGCGGCTGCTTTTGCAGAACCTCCGGGCTGGGCAGCCCGCCGACTTCGCCCAGCGCAATGGGTTTGTCCCCGGCCAGTGCCAGAATGTTCGTGTAATAGGCCTGCTTGAAATCGCCGTAGACATCCATGGTGAGCAGGTCTGTGTATTGCGCGCCAGGATAGTATTCCTCGATGGGGCCGGCATTGTTGCCATTCGGCGCATTCGCATTCCACACCCACACCAGGTTATCCAGGTGATGCACGTTGACAAAGCGGTCGTAGAGCTGGCGATAGAGCGCGGCAGAACCATCCTTGCCCGGCCGCCCGTCCCACCAGAACCAGTTGCCGTTGATCTCGTGATAAGGCCGGTAGAGAACGGGAATATGCGCGTCGCGCAGTTGCGCCAGATAGCCGGCAACCACATCGACCTGCGCGCACCAGCGCGAATTGAGCGGAGTGCCAGGGGTAAGCAACTCCTTCCATTCGGCGTTGGTCAGATGGCCCTGAATGCTGTCCTTGAAGGTGACCGGCTCGTCGTCGGTGGGCCGCACCTCATGCCAAGTCAGCGCGATCACCGCGCCGTTCCTGTACTGCCGCTTAACCTCTTCGATCATCGCCGGCCGAGCCAGCACGGAATCCT
Source organism: uncultured Occallatibacter sp. (assembly GCA_964509755.1). Lineage (GTDB taxonomy): Bacteria > Acidobacteriota > Terriglobia > Terriglobales > Acidobacteriaceae > Telmatobacter. The sequence goes on from CAZDYU010000074.1 coordinate 3,580, forward strand.
TGCTATCGCCGCCGGAGAAGCCGAAGTCGCCGCCGAAGAGTCCGGGATACTTGGCCGTAAGATCGTAAGCCATATCGGTCCAGCGCGCGCCGGCGTTGGGATAGTTGTGCTGTCCGGCGATGGTCGCCTTGCCGGAGATCGAGTACAAATAGGCCAGCAGTGCCCGCGCTTCTGGCGTCGCATTCGGGTTGACCGGCGCGGCAGCCGACTGCGCCCAAACCGGGCAGCCAAGAACGGCCGCCAAAGCAAAAATCAGGAGTGTTTTCAATCGCATCGTTTCATTCCCTTCGCGAGCGAATTATAGCTGATACCGATACCATCTAGGAAACTTCCCGTGCCCGCAAACAGCATTCCGGCGCCATTTCTTCAATCCCGGCGGATCTCTGTTGACAGGACTTTCAATTCAAATTAATTTGGAGTAGAAGTATTCTTCCTCGCAATGCAAATCTATCGGCGCCAAATCGCGTGTTGTTGCCGGAGCTAGCGCCCGCTAGCCGGCTCGCGATTGTGTCTTATTAAAACCAAGCGCTTCCCCGCTGAATCTTCGAGAAGAAAATGCTCTTGTCCTTCCCCATCCTTGCCGGTAGTCCAAACGCCGCAGTTCACACAGTGAACAAGCCGGAAACGGCACTGTGCTCATGTTGTTGTCCTCCCACCTGGCGATAAATCTTCGTCGCTCCATGCTGGCCGGGGCCTACCGTACCAACCCATCCAAAGCATTCCCCAAAACTCAAGGAGAGTCAAAGTGCTAAAAGCCCTTTCTGTTTCCCCATCTGTATCTCCGCGCCTGTTGCAGGTGTCCATCGCCATGCTTTTTCTGTTTGCCGCAGTGGCCGTTCCGCCTCTGGCCGCGCAGGACGACATTACCACGCAACACGGAACGTCCGGGTTCGGTGGCGTATTCATCACCGGTCCGGCCTCGAACCCGTTGAGCTTTCTGAACGGCCCGGCTTGGCGGACTACCGGCAACCCAGTGCCTTATGACTTTCACGACTTTGCTCCGATCACCGATCTTGACCAGCAGTTGCCCAAGTGGATCGATTTGCGGGCCGAGGAGCGATTCCGGTATGAGGCGTACGACAACTCAAACCTCAAGGCAAATGCCGATGATTCATACGTGTTGAATCGCTTCCGGTTCCAGGTGGATCTACACACTCCCAGTTGGTTCCGGGTTACCGCGCAAGTGCAAGACGCACGCGCGGGCTACCAAAACCCGCCAATCGGCCCGCCGAACACGGTTCGCTGGGATCTAAAGCTGGCATATGCGGAGGTTGGCGACCCGGAGAAATACTGGTTCAGTCTGCGCGTGGGCCGGCAACTCATCAATTACAACAACACCATCCTCGCCAATTCCGAGTGGCGCAACCAGGCTCGCTCCTACGATGCGGCAGTGCTGAACCTGAACGCGAAGCGCGAGCACCTGGGAATCTTTGCCGCCTCGGCTGTGGTGCCGCAAGCCTATGGCGTGAGCCCGCATCAGGAAGGCAACAACATCTACGGAGCCTACGGCCGCATCGATGATTTAATTGTGCCGCGCTCGAACCTTGAGCCGTTCTTCCTGTGGCGCGTGCAGCCAAAAGAGGTTGTAGAAGCGGCCGCAAGCAAGACCACCGGCAGGGAAGACGAGAAGGTTCTTGGTTTACGTTTCAAGGCGCAAGCCCAGGGGGCGTTCGATTACGGGGGCGAACTGATCTACGAAGGCGGCACGGTGGGTCCGCAAAGCATCGATGCCTGGGCAACACAAGCAGGCGCGGCGTACCGGTTTGTCAATGTGGCGGCCAAGCCGCGCGTCTTTACACAGTACGACTACACTTCAGGCAACGGCAATCCGAAACAGAACAGCAATCACACTACCTTCGACACAATCTATCCAACAGCCCACGACCGCTTTGGAATCGTCGACCTGTTCGGCGGGCAGAACATTGAGTCGGTGCGTCTGGGAACCACCATTGAGCCCCACCGGCGACTCACCTTCACGACGCAGGGGCTCGACTTTTGGGCCGCTTCCGCGCTGGACTCGATCTACAACACCTCAGGCAGCGCAATTGCGACAAATAAGACCGCACATGGCCGCCATGTGGGCGCGGAAATCGATGGCTACTCCTGGTATGAACTCAATAAGCACTTCAACCTTGGCGGCGGCATTGGATACTTCGGCGGCGGCCAGTTTTTGACGAATGTATCGACCAGCCACTCGTACACGTACTACTACTTTGCGCTGAACTTCAAAGACAACGGAAAGAAGTAGCCAAAGGTTTGGCAAGTCAGCAGAGCCGCGGTGAAAGCAACCGCCTGCTTCCGTTCTATGGCCGAGCCTCTTCGGCTAGCTCAAGGCAGGCTCCGATGCGGCTAGAGATTGATTTTCAAAGCGCCGGCAATGAAGCGGCTTGCGCGGGTTCAACTCTCGCCCGGCGATCCAAATATTCAATGAATTGCAAATCGAACACATTGGAGGATGCATATGGCAAATTCCCCTCGGCCCTTCCGCAAGGCTTTTTCGCTCGATGTCTACGCCGTCGTGCTTGCTCTCGCCCTGGCTCTGCTTGTCCGCCTCAACCTGATACCGCCCGTCAAATGGTGACTGTTCTCGACCGCAAGAAGAAGGAGAATCCAATGACCACTACCGCCGTCACTCCGGCCCGGCCTGAGAGTCTTCTCCGCCGCCTGGCCGCGCTCTTGCCCGGCCTTCTGCTGCTGGCAGCCGTAGGTTATGCAGGCAAGTTCATCGAGCAATCCATCAACGCCTACACCAAAGCGCGCCACATCACCTTTCCCAACATCGAATATGTTCTTTGGGCCATCGTCCTTGGTTTGGTCATCGCCAACACCGTCGGAATTCCGCGCATCTTCCAAGCCGGCGTCGCCACTTACGAGTTCTGGCTGAAGGCGGGAATCGTTCTGCTTGGCTCGCGCTTTCTGCTCGGCGATGTGCTTCACCTGGGCGGCATCTCGCTTCTGCTTGTCGCCATCGCCATCACGCTTTCGCTCACTTTCATGCACCTTCTGGGCCGCGCCTTCAAGCTCAAACCCAAGCTTACGTCGCTGCTGGCCGTCGGTTCGTCGATCTGCGGCGTCTCAGCCATTATTGCCGCCAAACCGGCGATTGAAGCCGACGATGAAGACGCCTCCTACGCCATCGCAGCCATCCTCGCCCTGGGCGCGATTTCGCTGTTTACTTTCCCGCTGATCGGCCACTCGCTGCATCTGAGCGATAAGGCCTACGGTTTGTGGGCTGGCCTGGCGGTGGACAACACGGCGGAAGCCACGGCAGCCGGCGCACTCTACTCCGATGCGGCCGGTAAAGTGGCAGTCCTGGCCAAGACCTCGCGCAATGCGCTGATCGGTTTTATTGTGCTTGGCTATGCCATCTACTGGTCGTCGCGCGGACAGGCTCAAAAGATCGGCAACAAGGCCGCCTTTTTGTGGCAGAAATTCCCTAAATTCGTCCTGGGATTCTTGCTGATCTCGCTGCTGGCCACGCTGGGCTTCTTCGCCAAGCCGCAACTGGCCAGTCTGGCCAATCTCTCCCGCTGGACCTTTCTGCTCACCTTTGCCGGCGTGGGCCTGCGCACCAGCCTGCGAGAACTCGGCAAACAGGGATGGCGTCCCTTTGCCGTGGGAGCCATCGGCGAAGTCTTCATAGCCCTGCTGACGCTGGGGCTGGTCTATGGCGCGGATCTCTATCTGCACCTTTAATCAGCGCAAACCGTCCCGTGCCCCACTCATTCCGTGTTCTTTGCGGAATGAGTGGGATGCCTTAACACTCTTAACGGGCCGGATCAATAATGAGGGGAATTCGCCTCTGCAATCGCCATGCGCTTAGATACGCCAGTTGTCGGCGCGCCAGCTTTGGATGCGCTCCTTGATCTGTTTGCGATTCAGATTGTGCTCCAAAGCATGCTTGGCCAGCTCCACCACTTCGTCGTCGGCGGCAAAGCGCAACCCAATCAATTGGTCCTCTGAGAGCCGGTAGATCTGCGCGTGCCACTCGGCGGGAGCCAGCGCCTGCAAGCGAATTCGCTCCTCCAGCCGGATCACGCGGTCCTGCACCTTGAGAGGATAGGTGCGCAGCCTGAATGCGGGAATGAACACCGCCAGCGACAGCACCAGAAGCCACGAGGAAGCGATCGGCTCGTGGTTCCAGTGGCGGATCAGATGAAAGACCGCGAAGACCAGATTGGCCAGCAGTACCGCGAAAAGCACATAGTGCACCGGCGGATCAATCCGTCCATGATTCTTGAAATTCTGCTGCGAAGATTCACTCATGCGAGACCTTGTTTTCTGTCAGGCCGGAGTTTTTTTCAGCGGTTGCCATGGTCCGCGCGGAACCGCCGGAAACGGCGCGAGGGGCCTGCGTACCCGCGCTCATCGGATTTTGCGCGGCGCCTCCGGGTGCTGTCAATGCAAATAAATTCTCCGGAGACAAAAGCTGCGGATGCTGGGGCACGAGACGATGGCGTCCGCGCAGCAGGTAATCCACAAACAATCCCCCAGCCAGATAGGGATTCATCAGCGCAATCGGGATCGCATAGCCGGTGGTGCTCAACGACTCGGCAACGCTTTTATTCGAGCGGCTGTGGCGGCGAAAACCAGGAATCTGCGGTATCTCAAGAATCTCCAGTTTCATCTCTGGATGCAGCTTTGCGTAACGCTCCATCTTGAATGCCAATTGCTTGGGAGTCGTCATGCCCGCATCAGGAAAGATACTGCGGTTGAAGGTTCCTGGGTAATAGAAGTTGAGAATGGCGCGCGCAAAATCCGAGCAGTTGCTGAATAAAAGATTGAAGTGCGTATGGTTTTGGCTCTCGTTCATTCGATCGATCAGCGCATCGTCTTGCGCTTCGCTGGTCTCGAAACGGAGGGCATAGATCCTCCGCTCGTAAGAAAGTCCGATCAGTTGGCTCCAGCCGCCGCGCAGCAGGTTGCCCGGTGGCAGCTTCTCTCCCAGCACCAGCAGATGAGCTTCATGATAGCGATCGCGCAGCCGGTGAACCGCGTCTTTGCTGGCGCGCTCCGGAACGTCGGTGACGCTTTCCACCGAATAAAGGTACGGAATCAGCGGCATCGCCACCCAGTCGTCCCCGTCGATTCCCTGATACCGGGAGACGACAGCGCCCAATTCGCCGTCTCGGCAGCGGCGCAAGAGTGTAGGCGTCTCGGCGCAGATGCGCTGGAAATAAATGGCATTATGTCCGGTCGGATTGATGGAGCCAAAAAAACCGTACGGCTCTTCCATCAGCAGCGCCGCCTGCGCACGCCCCGGCGCGGGAAAAAAGGCCAAACCCGCCAAGGACATCAGAGAAAATGCAATTGCGCGTATTGCTCGCATGGATAGCATCGCTCCCCTCCCGGTCGGGATTTGAATCTTCCTTTCAATCTCTCCCACATCCAACTATCCTGCTTACAGCGGATAAGCTGCCGGAATGGAGAGCCTGGCGCGAACACATAATGCGCCAGCGAGTCCGTTTTGAAGATTCTGACACAGATTCCGTGAAATAGTTGCAACAAATTACTGTGCAAAATGAAACAGAAATAAAATTAATTTTGAGAGATTTTCACTTCGGGTACTTTCAGTTTGTTGACGCTCCAGCTTCTGGTTGCAATGGTGGGCTTTCCCGATACACTATTTTCTTGAGGATGTTGATGAAACCGCGAAATCTGCTGCTGCTTGTTTTGCTGCCCTGCGCAACTTTATCCGCGCAAGTGACTCTGCCTAAAGTTATTTCCAGCCATATGGTACTTCAGCGCAATCTGCCGGTGCATCTTTGGGGAATGGCCGCGCCGGAAGAATCCGTCGCCGTAACCTTTCGCGGCGAGACCCGGGTCGCCCAAGCCGGCAGACTGGGCCATTGGAGCATTTATTTGAAGCCGGGCGAGGCCGGCGGTCCATTTGAATTGACTCTGGTCGCGACCCCCACCTCAAACTCCAGCCCCTCCCAGCCTGCGCAAACCATCACGCTGGACGATATTCTGGTTGGCGATGTATGGCTGGCTTCCGGCCAATCGAATATGGAATTCGAGATGCGCAGGGCCGCCACAGCTGCCGCGGACCTGCCCCAGGCCTCCAACCCGCGCATCCGCCTGCTGACCGTGAAGCATAACGCCGCCGAGTACGCGCAGAGCGACATTGGAACCGAGGGATGGATTGCTTCATCGCCGGAGTCGGCCAAGGATTTCTCTGCCGTAGCCTGGTACTTTGCCCGCGAGATTGAGCAGCGGGAGAATGTGCCCGTCGGGATCATCGATTCCACCTGGGGAGGAACGATGGTCGAATCGTGGACCCGGCTGGAGGCGCTGGGCGAGGACGCCTCGCTGATGCCGGTCTTTGTTTCGCGGGGACGCATGACGGACCGCGAGTCCGACGCGCTGCTTGAAGACGTTGACCGCCAGAAACAAATTGCAGAAGCCAAGGCGCAGGGCAAGCCCGCGCCGGAGTTCCCCTGGCACCCGGAGCTGGACATGTGGGCGCCCGGCCTGCTCTGGAACGGCATGATCGCGCCCCTCACGCAGCTTCCCATTCGCGGAGTGATCTGGTATCAGGGCGAAAGCAACAGCATCGTCGAGCGCTCGCCGAGCCTCTATCACCGCCTCTTCCGCACTCTCATCGAAGACTGGCGCGGGCAATGGGGCGAGGGCGATTTTCCCTTTCTCTATGTGCAGATTGCCAACTTCAAGTCCACCTCCGTCGAGGATTGGGCATTGGTTCGCGACGGCCAGTTGAAGAGCCTGGAGCTGCGCAATACAGCGATGGCCGTAACCGTCGACATCGGCAATCCGGACAATGTGCATCCGACCGACAAGGTTGACGTGGGCATGAGGCTGGCCCGCGCTGCCCGCGCCGTCAGCTATGGTGAGCAGATCGAGTACTCCGGACCGCTCTTCCGCCAGGCGAATGCCGAACAGAATTCGATCCGCATCTGGTTCGATCACGCCAAGGGACTGAAGGCGAAGGGCGATGCTTTGACCGGCTTCGAGGTTGCAGGCAAAGACGGAAAGTTTCAGCCCGCCGTGGCCAAAATCGAGGGCGAAACGGTTGTCGCCACCAGCCCGGCGGTGCCCGAGCCGGTTTACGCGCGCTACGGCTGGGCCAATAGCCCAGTGTGCAACCTGTTCAATGGCGAAGGGTTGCCAGCTTCGCCGTTTACTTCGGAGAAGTAGCGGGGTTGGAATAGCGAATCACCTCAACCGCCGAGGCCGCCACTAGCCCCTCCTCGACCATGGCATCCAGGTATGGGATGAGCTTGGCGATCTGCTCCTCCGTGTCGATGATGCTCATCTGGATTGGAGCGTCCTTGCCGCGCGGCCAATGGCTTGCGTGGCGGATGCGGCTGGCCGATCCATAGCCCTCGATGCCGCGAAAGACAACCGCCTCGGCAATGCCCAGCTCCAGGCACCGCGCCAGAATCGCCTCATGCAAGGGCTTGCCCTGCCAGCGGTCGTTCTCGCCGAAGTGGACGCGCAACATGCGGGCATTGAATTGTTCTTTCATCGCATTGGCTCCACTTACTCCGCAGGCGGCTTGTCTGCCGGCTTGTCGGTTTCCAGCGCGCGATAGGCATATTTGATGATGTCCACGTCGGAGAAGACGACCAGCCCTTCCTGGACCATCTGGTCGACCAAGGGCAGAAAGGCGCGCAGCTTATCCGCCGTGTCGATGGCCGAAAGCATCACCGACGCATGGTGCGGATGCAAGAGCGGCTGGTCCTTGTGAACTCTGCGGTGCGCACCATAGCCGAGAATGCCGCGATAAACCGTAACTCCCGCAATATCGTTGGCGCGCATTGCTTCTACTAAAGCTTCGTAGAGCGGCTTGGCCTTCCAGCGGTCTTCCTCATTCACAAAGATGCGCATCATCTGCGCCTTGCCTTCAATCTTGAGATGAGCGGCGGCGGGCGGCTGGGTTTTGGGTTTCGAGGCTTGAGCCGGCTTGGCTACCGTCGTCTCCTGCATCTCGATCAGCCCGCTGCCCGCCAACTCTTCGAGTTTGCCCAGTATCGCATCGACCTTTTCCCGGCTTTCAATGAACTCGATCTTGATCGGCAGCCGGTCGGAGATCTCGACCAGATTCGCTGCGTGCATGTGGTGATCCGCGCCAAAGCCGGCTATGCCTTTGGTCACCGTTGCGCCGGCAACGCCGCGATAGAAAAGAAAATCGAGAATGCTGGAGTAGAGCGGGACGCCATGATGCGTGGCGCCGTCGCTCAGATAAATCGTGACCTTGACCGCTTTTCCGGGCTGCAACATTTCGTTTCCCTCAACAAATGCAGGATTCTATCGCAAATTACCGATTCCGTGCTGGGTGACCCGCCATCGCCGCGCACAAGTTTTTACGGCCAGGGTGGGATTCACTGCTCACTCATGAGATCGCCTCGGCCAGAACCGCGCCGCACCAAGTGGCGGCAAGACCCAGAATCAGACTGCCAATCGCGTAGAGCGAGGCGATGGCGAATGCCCCCGAGCGCAAGGTCGAGAGCGTCTCCCATTCATACGTCGAGAAGGTGCTGTATGCGCCAATGAAGCCGACCGGGATGAAGAAGCGCCACGCCGGGCTCAACCCCGCCCGCCGGCCCAGATAGGTCAGCGAGAAGCCAATGATGATGCAGGCCGTGATATTGATGACGAAGGTGCCGAAGGGAAAGCGCGTTCCCATCCGCCCGGCAATCGTGGAGCCGACCCAGTAGCGGGCGATGGAGCCAAGCGCGCCCCCAGCGGCGATGAGCAGGTACTTCTGCAAGCCTCAGCCCTCCCTCTTCAGCTTACCGCATGGCAAGTGAGCGGCATGAGGTGCGCCGGCTCCCGCTAGAAGATCCCGGCCAGCTTGGCAAAGGCATCCAACTCGATCAACTGCTGGCCCCGCGGCGCGGGGTCGAGCGTGGCGTGTTCCAGCACCCAGGTGTCTTTGTGAAAAAGGAAGACGGCGTTGAGGCCAGCGGCCAGAGCGGGATTGATGTCGCTCTTGGGACTGTTGCCGATCATCCAGCTTGTCCGCGACGCAAGCCCATGACGCGCTAGGACTTCGCGGTAAGCCGCTGGATCTTTTTCCGCGGCAATCTCAACCGCCGAGAAGTAACCGGCCAGCCCGGAGCGGCCCACCTTGTCGGCCTGCTCGGCGTGGTTGCCCTTGGTCATCAGAATCAACCGATGCCGCGTGGCCAGTTCAGCCAGCGTCTCCGCCACGCCAGGCAGCAGCTCAATCTCCTGCTCGGCAATGGAGCGCGCAAAGCCCAGAATGCGCTCCGTCTTCTCTTCCGTCATGGGTGCCTGGCTGAGCCTTTCAAAGCACGTGACCAGAGAGCGCGTAAAGCTGGGCAGCCCGTAGCCGTGGGTCAGGATCGTCTCCCGCTCCACCTCATTCAGCGCCGCGCGCACCTGGACGGGCGAGTACTCGCGGTGATCCAGATAGCTGATGAAAGCGGCAATGGCGCGCTCGAAGTAGACATTGTTCTCCCACAGCGTATCGTCGGCGTCGATCAGCAGCGTCTGGCCTGGAGGAAGTTGCGGCATGGTTCTATGGTAGCGAATCGCGGCGGGATCGAGAGCGGAAAGGAGCGCGGCCTGCCCGCTCTGGATTGAATAGCCTCAGTCGATCTCCTGCTCCACCCGCAGATCCCGCGATGAAGCCCCCACGCTCACCGTCCGCTGGCCGCTGGCCGCAACCCACTTGCCTTCCTTGGTTGACCAGTACTGCAACTGCCGGGCCGCCACATGCAGCGTAACGGTCTTCGCTTCCCCAGCCGTCAGATGCACACGGTCAAAGCCCACCAGCGCTCGCACCGGAAACTGCACGCCGGCGGGAATCTGGCCCGGCGCGCTCAGATAAACCTGCGGCACCTCGTCCGACTCCACGCCGCCGGTGTTCTTGATCGTCACCGTGACATTGAGCCCGCCGTCACCAGCCTTTTCAATCTTCAAACCGGAGTAGTCAAAGCTGGTATAGCTGAGCCCATATCCGAAAGGGAACAAAGGCTCGATCTTCTCCTTGTCGAACCAGCGATAACCCACATTCACGCCTTCGCTGAAGGTCGTCTTGCCGTCCAAGCCCTTCCTGGAGCGCTCAGGATGCTTAGGGTCAGTCGCTGCGTAATCCTCCAGCCGCTTGGCCCAGGTTACCGGCAAACGGCCAGCGGGACTGCTTTTGCCCGCCAGCAGATTGGCCGTCGCCCAGCCGCCCTCATCGCCCGGCCACCACATCTCCAGCACCGCCTTTACCTTGCCAAGCCAGGGCAGAGCCACGGGCTGGCTGGTATTGAGGACGACGATGGTGTTGGGATTGACCGCCGCAACCTCTTCCACCAGCTTGTCCTGATCGCCCGGCAGTCCAAAGACCGGATTCAGGCGCGTCCACACAAAGACGACCGCAACCTTGGCATTCTTTGCCGCAGCGATAGCGGCTGCGTGGTCGGCCGCGCGCTGCTCCGGCGCGTACCAGTTCAGCCGCAACTGCACCGGCGCATTCGAGCTGTCCGGGCTGGTCTGGATTTCGATCTTGTGAGGTCCGGCGGCTAGCTCGACTGCACGGCGCACATTGTCCAGATGGTCGAGAGTCGGCACCACATTGTCCTGGTTGGCTTGCAGAATATCGCCGTGCACGCCGCCCTGCCGCGCCCCTGTGCCCGCAACGCGTTTGCCGTCGATGGAAAGATTCACGTTCGCGCCCATTGCCTGCAAGTAAAGCCAGTAACTTCCCGCATGAGGCGCAGTCAGTATGCCCTTCCAGGTAACGCTCGAATTCGCGTCCAGCGCATGAGCGCCCGTAAAGTTGATTGCAGGGTCAACTTGCGCCGCTCCCAGGCCTGTCCGTTCCAGCCCCGGCTGGCCGTCGTGGCTCAGCGCGCTGGCCGGGACCAACGTTCCCGTCATGTCGTCGTCCACGGCAAATTGAATCTTTGCATTGCCGGTGACTTCCTTGAGAGCCGCATACGGTCCCATCTGCAATTGCGGCAGGCCTTCGGAGCGCTCTCCGCTGATGCCGATCGAGTCTACCTGCCCGGCCGTGGGCCCAATCAGAACCACCGAATCCAGATCGGCGGCCTTCAGCGGCAGCGCGCCGCCTTGGTTCTTCAGCAGCACGGCAGCCTCTTCGCCCGTCTTCTCGATGATTGCGGCATTGGCCTCGATGGCCTGCTCGGTAACCTCGTGCTTCGACTGGCCGTCCAAGTAGCCAAAGCGCGCAATCTCCAACAGCACGCGGCCGGCGGCGCGCGTAATCGCAGCCTCTTGCACGTCGCCGTTTTGCAGCGCCTCGGTCATCTTCTCCGGGCTCAGCTTCACTCCCCAATCGCCGCCGCCGGTGCGCTCATCCCTTGGCTCCTCGGGAATATGGCCGCCAAACATATCTCCGCCGACCTCGGTATGATCCCTGGGCGGCGCAGGAGGCGGAACCGGCTGCTTATCGAAAAACGAGTTGATCGGATACCTATCTCCCGGCGTCGGTTCTCCCGGCATCTCCATATCCAGCCCGGCATTGATAAATGTCACGCCATGAACCGCGCCCCAATCCGAGGTCACAAAGCCCTGGAAGCCAAGTTCCTGGCGCAGAATCTTAGTCAGCGTCGAGTCATTGCCGCAGGCAAAAGCGCCATTGATCCGGTTATACGAGCACATAATCGACGAGACGCCCGCCCGGATTGCAGCGTCGAAGGGCGCAACATAAACCTCGTGCAGCGTCTGGTCGTCCACAAAGATATTGCTGGCGTTGGAGTCGTAAGCCACAAAATGCTTTATCTGCGCCATCACATGCTGCGATTGGATGCCCTTGATCTCGGCCACGCCCATCTCGCTGGTGAGGAACGGGTCTTCGCCAAAGGTGTTGTAACCGCGATCGAATTCAAGATCGCGATCGATATTCACAAACGGCTGAAGCGAAACATCAATGCCCAGCGCGCGGTCTTCGCGCCCAATCACCAGTCCGTTGAGTTGGGCCGTCTTGCGGCTGAAGGTCGCGGCCACGCCCATCGTCGCCGTCTCACCCGCCGACGGATGCCGCGTCAGCACTCCCGGAGGCCCATCGGCAAAGCGCAGCCCCGGAATCCCCAACCGCGGAACACCGGCCAGATACCCGGCCTGCGCCTGATAGACCCCCGGATCCTCCTGCGTCCCATGGATCAGCGTCAGCTTCTCATCAAAGGTCATCTGGCTCAGCAGCTTGTCGACTCGCTCGTCGCCCGTGACTACCGGCACACTCTGCCCCAGCACCAGCCCGGCGCTAAAAACCAGGCCAAATCCTATCAATACCGCAATCCCCGCACGTAAAACCGTCATTCCCCGCAATGAATTCACCCTTTTATACCTTTTCCCGTCTCTCCAGACGCGCCAGCCGAGCGCAAAACTGCACTTAAATAGCCACGGCCTGCTTCTTTCGTCGGCTTCGGATTGAAACAGTCTAATTATGTTCCCATCCGGCACAAGTGTCGAAGGCCACAGGACTGCCTCATCTCTTCATCCCGGCAGCGGCAGTTCCGCCTCCAGCCCTGCCACGATCAAATCTCCACGTAGTTGGTCTATGCTGGAAAACTGAATCGTCCGCATTCCCAGACTCCGCGCCGCCTCGATATTTTCCCGCTTGTCGTCGATGAAGAGCGTCTCTTCCGGCTCGGTGCCCAGCGCAACCAGCGTGTGGCGATAGATCGCCGGGTCGGGCTTGGCAATCCCCAACTGATAGCTCCAGACCAAGACGTCGAAGCGGTGAATCCAGTCGAACACCTGCTCTACGCTAGCCAGCACCGCGTCGCCGATATTCGAGAGAATAGCCGTCTTCAGGCCATGCTGCTTAAGCGCAAGTTGCCAGTCCAGCATTGCGGCATTCTCAGTGGTCCACATGCGGGCGTCCCAGCGGTTCAGTTCCTCGGCCACCTGCTCGTTCTTAGCCAGTCCAGCCTCATCCTTTCCAGCCTCACCCAGAAACTTCCGCCAAAACCCAACTCCGGTCAGCTTCCCTTCGTCGTAAGCCGGCCTGTCTGCCCAATACAAGCTCTCGAATCGCTCCCGCTCCAGCCCCGTGATGCGCAGCAAAGCGGCGTAAGCCTCCGGCTGCTGCGGCCCTGAAAGCACCATCCCATAGTCGAATATCACCGAGCGCAAAGCCAAAGTCCCTCCAGGGCCTTCCCGTGTAATGTTGAAAGGGACGCCTGCTTCCATTGTGGCACCTGCGGTACAGCAGCCTTTTCTGGAAGATCAATTGGTGAAGAGTTTTATGCGTTTTTCGCAGCGAACAAACTGGAACACCGAGGAGAGCGACCTGGCGCGAGCCCACCGCCTGCGCGCGGCCTCTGGCCAGCCCATTGCCGATCTGACCGCCTCCAACCCCACCCGCTGCGGCTTCGCCTTCGACCCCGCACTGCTCGCCGCGCTCTCCAACCCGCAAGCCCTCGACTACGATCCGCAGCCGCGCGGCCTGCTCACCGCTCGCCAGGCCGTCTGCGCCTACTACGCCAGTCACTCCGTCGCTCTCAATTCCGAGCAGATATTGCTCACCACCAGCACCAGCGAGGCCTACAGCTTCCTCTTCCGCCTGCTCTGCGACCCCGGCGATGAGATCCTCGCCGTCCAGCCAAGCTACCCGCTCTTTGATTTTTTGGCAACCCTGGACGACATCAAGATCAAGCCAGCCGCGCTCGTCTACGACCACGGCTGGCAGATCGATCCCGAGGGCCTGCGCCGTGCCATCACGCCAAAAACGCGATCTATCGTCCTCGTGCATCCCAATAACCCCACCGGCCACTTCACCAAGCGGTGGGAGGCTGAGGAGCTCGCGCGGCTCTGCCGCGAATACAATCTGTCGCTGATCGTAGACGAGGTCTTTTTCGATTACAGCTTCGGTGCGCCAGGGGCGAGTTTTGGCAAAGCAAACGCGAGTTTTGCCGCCGGCCTTGAAGGCGTTCCCGTCTTCGTCGTCAGTGGCCTGAGCAAGATCGCCGGGCTGCCACAGATGAAGGCGGCGTGGATTCTTGCGACTGGCCCCGAGGCTGCCGCGGCACTCGATCGCCTGGAGGTCATCGCCGACACCTTCCTGTCCATGAACGCACCCGTCCAGTGGGCTTTGCCTTCCTGGCTCGAAGGCCGCCAGTCAATCCAGCAGCAGATCAGCCAGCGCACCGTGGCCAATCTGGCCGAACTCGACCTTCAACTGGCCAGCCTGCCTGAGGTGACTCGTCTTGAAGTGGAAGGCGGCTGGTACGCTGTGCTGCGCATTCCCGCCCTCCAGCCCGACGAGCAGACGGTGCTGGCGCTGCTCGAGCGCGGCGTCTGGGTGCATCCCGGCTACTTCTTTGGAATGGCGGACTCCGGCTGGCTGGTTGTAAGCCTGCTCGCTCCCGAGGCGGAATTCAGTTGCGGAGTCACCATACTGATGGATTATTTCATTCACTGCAAGCAACTGGAAATCCTGAACCTCTTTGACACTATCGACTATGACCCAACTTACGATTCAAAAAAGGTGCGCCAGTTAGAACAGATCGAAAACGAATTATGAGGGCTCCGATAGCCGCCGCAGAATGGCGGGCCTTGAACTGATCCATGCTCCCTAATCCCTGTTCCCTGCATTTTTACTGCCCCAGCAGAAACGGATTGCTTCTACGCTCGACGCCAATCGTCGTATTCAATCCATGGCCGGGAATGACCCGCGTCTCATCGGCCAGCGTCAGCAACCGACTCTCGATGGAGTCGATAATCTGCTCGGAATCGCCTCCCGGCAGGTCGGTGCGGCCAATGCTGCCGGCAAAGAGGGTATCGCCTGCCACCAGCAGCTTGAGCGGCGCAAAGTGCAGGCAGACCGAGCCCTGCGTATGCCCCGGCGTGTGCAGCACCTGGGCGGGGTAATGCTCCAGCCCCACAAACTGGCCGTCGCTCAGGCCCTCGTCGGGCGGAGCGGTCTCTGGCGTGGCAATGCCCAGCCATGCGGCCTGCATACTCATCATTTGCAGCAGCGGCAAGTCGTTCTCGTTGAGCAGAATCGGCGCGCCGGTAAGCCGCTTGAGCCGCAACGCCCCGCCCACGTGGTCGATGTGCGCGTGAGTGATAAGAATCTGCTTGAGTTTGAGGCCGAGTTCGGTAAGCCGCCGGTGAATGCGGCCCACCTCGTCGCCCGGATCGATAACGATGGCCTCGCCAGTCTCCTGGTCGCCCAGCAGTGTGCAGTTGCAAGCCAACGGACCGACGGTGAAGCTCTCAAGAATCATGCTTCCATTGTATTGCGCGCCGGGCGAAGGCGTTTTGGTGATAGGGGCTGGTGTGCTAGAGTTTGTTGCAGATTCCGCGGAGAATTTCATGCGACGTTTTTGGATGTTCATGGTCATGATTGCGCTTGGAGCAGTCATCGGGCGCTCGCAGCAAAGTGCACCGGCGAGTCCAGAAATCAATCAAAGCAAAGCAAAGGATATTCACCCACCCGTGCGAGTCAATCGACCGGAACTGAAAGTACCTCAAAGTGTAGCGGCAAAAGGTATTAACATTCAATGCGCCGCATACTTGACTGTGCGTGAAGATGGGATACCGCAGGATATTAGGATAATCCGTTGCTCTGATTCCGATTTCGCAAAATATTATTTAGATTATTTGACGGAATACCGATACAAACCGGCAACCACCTTGGAAGGAGAACCAATAGTTGGAATCGTCACTGAAAGGGTTTCAATGCAGTTTTCCGGGGGCGTAAACCCCAAAAATATAATCCGCTTAGTATTCAGTTCACCACCGGGCGTGAACTCCTCTGATCCGGACGCGAACGGTGTTTATCCCCTCACAAAGGCAGCAGTTTTTCCTTCCATGATTCAATTTTCCGACAACGGCTATGGAGATAGAGCTTTCGCATTTACCGGCAATAGTCCTTGCGACATTGTGCTCACGATCAACGCGAAAGGGAAGGCCTCCGATCCGCAAGTTTTACGATGCTACAGTCCCGCGCTGGAAAAGCCAGCGATTGATTCACTGCTCAAGTCGAAGTATAAGCCGGGCAGCGTGAATGGGAAAGCTGTGGCGATACGGGCGTCCGTTCATCTCGAGTATGGCGACATTCCAGCCAAGCCGTGATGCGGGAACGGCGATTCCCTCCGGGGCTAAAGCCCGAGATCTTTAGTAGTTTTGCGGCACGACTGAAGTCGTGCCCTTTCAAAACATCGACTGAATCAGAAGTCCCGGGTGTTCGGCTCTTTTGAGCAAGCCTTCAGTGCCCTGGTCCCACTTTGCGGCCCGCTCTGTCACCGAATAAGCGCCCCGCCGCAACGCCGCACTTTCGTGTTGTAATTTTTTGGATATAATAAAGACTCCAGCTAAGCTCCAGGCGCGGCCGGGCCTGCTCCGATTGGCCTTTTCATCAAGGACAAGGCGATTTCCCCCGAGGGAATCGCTCGGAATTTGTGTCTCCCAGCCAGAAATTGCACTGCGCAACAAACTTTTTCATCGGGAAGGTTGCCATGGACACTTCGGATTGTCGTATTCGCACACCACAACCGCAAGGGCTCTATCACCCGCGCAATGAACACGATGCCTGCGGCATGGGGCTGGTCGCCCATATCCGCGGCGAAAAAAGCCACGATATTATCCGCAAGGGCCTCGAGGTGCTTATCAACCTCACTCATCGCGGCGCGGCCGGATGCGACCCGGAGACCGGCGACGGCGCGGGCATTCTGATTCAGATCCCTCATGTCTTTTTCGCCACCGAGTGCGGCGAACTGGGAATGCGTCTGCCCGAGCCCGGCGCTTACGGCGTGGCCATGTGTTTTCTTCCCGTGGACAAGCAGGACCGTTTGCAGTGCGAGGGCGTGATCGAGCGCATCGCCCAGGAAGAAGGCCTGACAGTGATCGGCTGGCGGGACACGCCGGTGAACGGTATCGCCATCGGGCGCGAGGCGCGCGCTTCCCAGCCTTACATCGAGCAGTTGTTTCTGGGCAAGCCCGCCAGCCTCAAACTGGACGAGGACGCCTTTGAGCGCCTGCTCTACCGCGTCCGCCGCCGCACGGAAAATGAAGTCGCCGCATCGGAGATTGAGAACAAGGAGTTCTTCTACATTCCCTCTCTCTCTTGCCGCACCATCGTCTACAAAGGCCTGATGCTGGCGCCGCAAATAGAAAAGTTCTACTACGAGCTGGCCAATCCTCTCGTCACCAGCGCTCTCTGTCTGGTGCATCAGCGCTTTTCCACCAATACTTTTCCCAGTTGGAAGCTAGCCCACCCCTACCGCTACGTTGCCCACAATGGCGAAATCAACACGATTCGCGGCAATATCAGCTGGATGAACGCCCGTCAGTCGGTGCTGGCAAGTCCGCTCTACGACGGCAAGATCGACCAGCTCTATCCGGTCATCATGCCGGAAGGCAGCGACTCCGGCTCGCTCGACAACGCCGTCGAGTTCCTCTTTCAATCCGGCCGTTCCCTGCCCCACGTCATGGCGATGCTAGTTCCCGAGGCCTGGTCTGGCAACCCCGACATGGACGAGGACAAGCGCGCATTTTACGAGTACCACGCCTCGCTGATGGAGCCCTGGGACGGCCCGGCGGCTCTGTGCTTCACCGACGGCAAAGTTGTTGGCGCCACTCTGGATCGCAATGGCCTGCGCCCTGGCCGCTACGTGGTGACCAAAGACGATGTGGTGGTTCTGGCCTCTGAAGCCGGCGTGCTCGACGTGCCCGCCAAAGACGTGCGCAAGAAGGGCCGCTTGCGTCCGGGCCGCATGTTCCTGGTCGATACGGTGCAGCAGCGCATTATCTCAGACAGCGAGATCAAGAAGCAGTTGGCCGGCCGCCAGCCGTATGCCGCGTGGCTCAAGGAGCAGCAGGTCACGCTGGATCAACTGCCCGATCCACCGGTGCGCAATGTGGTGGCAAAGGTGGAACCGTTGCTGCGCCGCCAGCGGGCTTACGGCTACAGCGAAGAAGACTTGAAGGTGTTGCTGGGACCGATGGGCGCGTCGGGTGCCGAGCCGATCGGCTCCATGGGTACCGATGTTCCGCTGGCCTGCCTTTCCGACCGTCCGCAATCGCTCTTCAGCTACTTCAAGCAGCTCTTTGCGCAGGTCACGAATCCGCCCATCGACCCGATCAGAGAAGAATTAGTGATGTCGCTGATCAGCTACATCGGCACCGAACGCAACATTCTGGATGAAGCGCCGGAGAACTGCCACACGCTCAAGCTGCCGCATCCGATCCTGACCAATCGCGACTTGGAAAAACTGCGCCGCGTCTCTTCAGGAGACTTGCTAGCCACGACGCTGCCGGCGCTCTTCCGCGCGGCCGACGGCGAAGCAGCCCTCAAGCATGCGCTCGACGATCTGGGCGCTCGCGCCTCGCATGCCGTCGATTCCGGCTACACGCTGCTTATCATCTCCGATCGCGGCGTCGATTCGACCTACGCGCCCATTCCCAGCCTGCTGGCAATGGCCGCAGTGCACAATCGTCTGGTGCGCGAGAAAACCCGCACCCAGGTGGCCCTCATCATCGAATCCGGCGAGCCGCGCGAGGTGATGCACTTCGCCCTGCTCATCGGCTACGGCGCCAGCGCCATCAATCCTTATCTGGCCTTCGAGACGCTGCACGACCTGAAGCGGCTGGGCCTGTTGCCGCACAGCGTCAGCGGACCGTACGCCGAAAAGAACTTCATCAAAGCCATCAACAAGGGCCTGCTGAAGACCTTCTCGAAGATGGGCATCAGCACGCTGC
>CAZDYU010000075.1:0-22132 GCA_964509755.1 uncultured Occallatibacter sp.
GCACCGGCGCTTCGCCGCTCAGCTCCATCAAGCACGCCGGCCTGCCCTGGGAGCTTGGCTTGGCCGAGACCCAGCAAGTTCTGCTGCTCAACGATCTGCGCGGACGCATCAAAGTCCAGACCGACGGCAAGCTGCAAACCGGCCGCGATGTTGTAGTCGCCGCGCTGCTTGGCGCTGAAGAGTACGGCTTTGCCACCATGCCGCTGATCACCATGGGCTGCATTATGATGCGCAAATGCCATTTGAACACCTGCTCGGTCGGCATCGCCACGCAAGACCCGGTCTTGAGAGCCCGCTTCCAGGGCCAGCCCGAGCACGTGGTCAACTTCTTCTTCTTCATCGCCGAGCAGGTGCGCCAGCAGATGGCCAAGCTCGGCTTCCGCACCGTCAATGAGATGATTGGCCGCGTGGACAAGATCGACGCCTCGCTGGCCGACGCGCACTGGAAGGCCAAAGGCATCGATCTCTCCTCGATTCTCTACGCGCCCACGCTGCCCTCGCGCGTCTCGCGGCGCATGACCCAGTGCCAGGATCACGGCCTGGAAAAAGCTCTCGACCACAAGCTGATCGAGGCCGCCACGCCGGCTCTGGAATCGCAGACTCCCGTCACCGCCAGCTTCGCCATCCGCAACGTGCATCGCACCGTGGGAGCCATGCTGGGCGGCCAGATTGCCCGCCGCTACGGCTCGGCTGGATTGCCCGAAGGCACGATCCACTTCAAATTCACCGGCTCAGCCGGCCAGAGTTTCGGCGCGTTTGTTCCCTACGGCGTCACCCTCGAACTGGAAGGCGACGCCAACGATTATCTTGGCAAGGGCCTCTCCGGCGGCCATATCATCGCGTATCCGCCCAAGACTTCCAGCTTCCTGCCCGAGGAAAGCATCCTGGTCGGCAACGTCGTGCTTTACGGCGCAACCGCCGGCGAGGTCTTCCTCAACGGCATCGCCGGCGAGCGCTTCGCCGTCCGCAACTCCGGCGCAATAGCAGTCGTCGAGGGCGTTGGCGATCACGGCTGCGAGTACATGACCAACGGCACCGTAGTCGTCATCGGCAAAACCGGCCGCAACTTTGCCGCCGGCATGAGCGGCGGGCGCGCCTTTGTCTACGATGAGCGCGGCGACTTCACCGTGCGCCGCTGCAATCAGGCCAGCGTCGATCTGGAGCCGCTGATTCTTGAGTCCGACGTTGCTGAAGTGCGCGGCCTTCTCGAACGCCATCGCGACCTGACCGGCAGCCCGCGCGCCGCCTGGATTCTCTCCAACTGGACCGACGCGCAGCCGCGCTTCATCAAGGTCTTCCCGCATGAGTACAAGCGCGTGCTCGGTATTCCGCCCGCCGAGTCGGTCTATAGCGTGGTCTAGTTTTTCACGATTCTGCCGTCCCAAGAGGCGGCATTCAGAGGTGCAGCATGGGTAAGGTGACCGGTTTTCTTGAAATTGAGCGTGAACAACCCACTCGCCGCAAGGTTGAGGATCGGATCAAGGACTGGTTCGAGATCTACGAGCCCTTCCCCGAGGAGAAGCAGCGCGAGCAGGGTGCGCGCTGCATGGACTGTGGCGTGCCCTTCTGCCACACCGGCTGCCCGGTCAACAACCTGATCCCCGACTGGAATGACCTTGCCTACAACGGCCGCTGGGAGGCCGCGATTCGCCGCCTCCACTCTACCAATAATTTTCCTGAATTCACGGGCCGCATCTGTCCCGCGCCCTGCGAGGCCGCCTGTGTGCTGGGCATCAGCGAGCCTGCCGTTTCTATCAAATTGATGGAGCGCTCCATCGTCGATCGCGGCTGGGACGAGGGCTGGATTCACCCCGAGCCGCCCGAGCAGAACACCGGCAAGCGCGTCGCCGTCGTCGGCAGCGGGCCTGCTGGTTTAGCTGCGGCACAGCAGTTGCGCCGCGCCGGACATTCAGTCACCGTTTACGAGAAGGCCGACCGCATCGGCGGCTTGCTGCGCTACGGCATTCCCAACTTCAAGCTGGAAAAGCATGTTATCGACCGCCGCATCGAGCAGATGCGCGCTGAAGGCGTCACCTTTGTGACCAATGCCCACGTCGGCGTCAATGTTCCGGTCGATGCGCTCACCGAGCACTATGACGCTATCTTGCTGGCCGGCGGCGCGGAACACCCGCGCGACCTCAAAATTCCCGGCCGTGAGCTTAAGGGCATTCACTATGCCATGGAGTTTCTGCCTCAGCAAAATCGCCGCTGTGAGGGCGACCAGCTTAACCCAGCGCTCGACATTCTCGCCGAAGGCAAGCGCGTGGTCATCATCGGCGGCGGAGACACCGGCGCCGACTGCCTCGGCACCAGCCTCCGCCAGCACCCCTTGAGCGTACATCAATTCGAGATCATGCCCAAGCCGCCCGAAAAGCGAGCCGCATCCACGCCTTGGCCCCTATGGCCTCTGCAACTGCGCACTGAAAGCGCGCATGAGGAGGGTGGCATCCGCGACTGGAGCATCAACAGCGTCAAGTTCACCGGCGACGAGCAAGGCAACGTCAAGCAGTTGCACGGCGTCCGCGTCGGCCCTCCGCCGAGCTTTGAGCCCATCGCGGGCTCCGAGTTCACTATGGATGTCGACCTGGTGCTGCTTGCAATGGGATTCCTGGGGCCGGTAAAGTCTGGAATGCTTGAGCAGTTTGGCGTCGCTCTTGATAAGCGCGGCAACGTGGCTGCCAACGGCGAGTACCAGACTTCGGTCGAGAATATCTTCGCCGCAGGCGACATGCGCCGCGGCCAGTCGCTGGTAGTCTGGGCCATCAGCGAAGGGCGCAAAGCCGCCGCCGCCGTCGACCGCTACCTTGCCACCGTCGAAGAATCCGCCCCGCATCGCCATCACGCGCTGGCGTAGCGGCAATTGCTCACCGCTAAGAAGCGCAGGGCTCCCAAGGGCAAGACGATGGCGGATCGCCACTCTTGGCTCTGAGAGACGCATTCGTTCTTCGATGATTGGATCCGCCTTAGGCGCTCAGCTTACCGTAGCGCATCCCGATGCAGCGCCTTCACCTGGTAACCGGCGCGCGTGAGTTCCGCTGTGATCTCCTCCACCATCATCACGCTGCGATGCTGGCCGCCTGTGCAGCCAAACGCAACCGTCAGGTAGCTCTTGCCTTCTTCCACATAATGCGGAAGCAGATAAAGCATCAGCTCGGTGACCCGGCTGACAAACTCCCTGGTCTGCGGAAAGCCGCGTACATACTCCGCAACCCTGGGATCAAGCCCGGTCAGCTTGCGAAACTCCGGCACAAAATGCGGATTGGGCAGGAAGCGCACATCAAAAACCATATCCGCGTCCAGCGGCACGCCGTTCTTGAAGCCAAAACTCAAACAGGAAACCAGCAGCCGCTTGGTCTGCTCCTCGCCGCCAAAGCGGTCCTGGATATGCGCGCGCAGCTCATGCACATTGAAGTTCGAGGTGTCGATCAGCGTGTCGGCGACGTTGCGAATCGGGTCCAGCAGTTGCCGCTCCTCGACGATTGAGCGCGAAACCGTCTCCCGCTTGCCTAGCGGATGCGGCCTGCGCGTCTCCGAGTAGCGCCGCACCAGCACCGCGTCCTGCGCATCCAGGAAAACCACGCGCGTGCGCAGCAGCGTCTTCACTCGCTTGAGAATCTCCGGCAGCCGGTCCAAGGTCACGCCCTCGCGCACATCCACCACGATAGCCGCCCGCTCCACCTCCGCGGATTTCTCAACCAGAGAGGCAAAGTCCGGCAGCAACTCCAGCGGCAGATTGTCCACGGCATGAAAGCCCAAATCCTCAAAGGCCTTCAGCGCCGAAGCCTTCCCCGATCCGGAGATGCCCGTGACGATCACCAGTTCCTTGTCCAGCTTTTTCGCTTTGCTCAGTCTCTTTGCTCCTTCTGAAGATAAGAATACCCAGCGCCACGGCTGCGCGGAAAAGAAGATTCAATTATTTCGCGATGTTAATCCCATTCTCAAGACAATGATCAGATTGGGTGCCCCACCCTCGCCGCGTCCTTGTTTTTGCGGCCAGGGTGGGATACCTCGACGCTATTTCGGGCCGGATCAATAACTCCGCCCCATAGCCCTGTCAGGAAAGCTCCACCAGTTCCATCTCGCCATCGCGGCGGCGATAAAGCACATGCAGTTCACCCGCCGGATTGCGAAAAACCAGCAGATCCCGATCGCGGAACTCGGCCTCTTTCACCGCTTCCTCGATCGTCATAGCTTTCAGCGCAACGGCCTCACTGCTGGTAACCAGGTGCGGTTCAACGACCGTCTTGCGGTTCGGAAAGGAATGCACGGCGATCACGGCGCTGGCTTTCTTGCGGGTGCGCGCCGGTTTGGCCTCCGCGGCCTCTGTATCAGGCTGTGCGGCACGAGCCTTGGGCCGGGCCACCGGAGGCGCGGTGAGTGTCTTCTCTTCTGTTGGCAGGCGTTTGCTGGCAATCCGCCGGTCGCGGTGCCGCTTCGCCTGGCCCTCCGCCTTCTCCAATGCCTTGCGCAGCGCCGACTCCGGCGTATCGGCCTCGCCCGAGGCCACAATCGTCTGTAGCCGGGCCCTAATCGTCACTTCCGCAACCTGCAAACGCTTCAGCACGCTGAAGGTAATGCTGGCGCGCGCGCTCTTGCCCAGTATGCGGGCGATCCGTTCCATTCCCTCCTCGGCCTGCAAACGCAGCGCCTTGGAGATCTTCCCTTGCCTGGCGGTCAGTTCCACTTCCATGGTCAGCCTCCGCTCCTTGTTTTTTCTCCAGCGCTGTATTCTGCCTGGAGTCTACGGATTCTATAGCATTTGCCCGCTCCATGCACGGAGAAAGTAGAAAAGAAGCTAGCAGGTTCCTCCGGCAATGGGCTGCTGCGCGCCTTCTCCCGTTTCGACGATGAAATTTGCTTGACTCGTCCGCTGTGGCATCGTCTCGATTAGCTCATATACGGCGTTCACCTTTTCCGTCCGAAAATTCGCAGCTACTTTTTGTCCACTAGCAACTTGCCGCCGCGCTTCTTGCTCAACCACCACCAGGCGAAGCCGATCGCTGCCAGACCGCCGACTACGGCCAATAATGCAAGGCCGTGATGCGCGATGAGATCCACTGCGCCTGGGCCCAGCTTGAGGACCAGCACTGAGAGCACCAGCCAGCGCAGCATTCTACCTGCGAAGACGGCCAGCATGAAGGGGAGGGTGCGCATCTCAAAGACGCCAGCGGCAAAGACGAAGGCCTTCCAGGGCGTGGGCGGAGGCAGCATGGAGGGAATCATCATGGCCAGAAACTCCTGGCGCTCAAAGCGGGCTCTCATGCGCTCATAATGCTTGCGGTTGACGTGATTGAGCAGAAAAAGCTCCCCGCCGGCCCGTCCCAGGCCAAAGGGCAGCAGGCCCCCGATGGCCGAGCCGACAGCGGCCAGCAGGCAATAAAGCCAGAAGTGAGGCTTGTCGTTCCAAACGTAAACGGCCAGAAGCGCGTCCATGGGGATAGGAATGGTGGAAGAATCCAGCAGCGCCGCCGCGCCTACGCCCCAAATGCCGAATTTAGCGAGAAATAAAGCGACCAGCTTCCATTTGCCCATCAATCGCATAAAAAACTGCTTCAAAAAGAGTCCCCTTCCGGCTGCCCATCCGTCTACCAGTCAGAGACCATTGTACGGGCCG
Organism: uncultured Occallatibacter sp.; assembly: GCA_964509755.1. GTDB lineage: Bacteria > Acidobacteriota > Terriglobia > Terriglobales > Acidobacteriaceae > Telmatobacter. Next base: position 5,615 of record CAZDYU010000075.1, read on the forward strand.
GGGCGTTGGTCACGGTTTTCAGGCAAAACCAGGAATTACAATCCTGTTTGACATTGTCCAAGGTCGCCGCTCCCTGATGGTCGCGTCGACTTTAGGCCTGTGGTTACAGGATGCTTCGTTCCTGGTTTTGCTAGAGCTGAAATGAGAGAATAGAGAAACAGGATCGAATGCCCACCGACCAATTGCCAACCGATGTGAACGAGCCCCAGGAGCCAGCGGAGAACCCTCCCGCGCTGGAAACTGGCGAAGATCCGCGCGCGGTCTCGCCCGTGGTGCGTGGCTCGCGCTGGGTGGACTACGACACCCACGAGCTGCTGCAGATGATCAGCGAACTCGAGGACGAGCGGCGCTGGGCGCGGCTGCGCGAGGGCGTCTGGCTGGCGGTGCTGATTCACCTGATACTGCTCTCCTTGCTGACCTGGATTCCCAAGTACGTCTTCAAGGCTCCGCTGGTGGTGGACCGCAGCAACCAGCTCAAGGAGCATAAGGATTTTACGTATCTTGATACGCCGGCGCAGTTGCCGCCCCCGGTAGTCAAGCCGGTTCCTTTACAGCATCCGTTGATCGATAAACAAACCATGGACGCGATGAAGCGCGTGACGCCGCCAGTGCCTGAACCCGCGCCGCAGCCGGCTCCTCAGACGCCCGCGCCGCCCCCGCCGCCTCCGCCAAGCCAGCAACAGACGATTGAAGCTCCGCGGCCTTCAGCGGTTCCGGCGCGGCCCAACTTTGCCATGGGCTCGCAGAATCCGGCCGACCAGTTGCGGGATGCAATGAAGGGTTCGTATCGGAGTCCTGGGGGTACGGGCAATCTGCCGTCGAGCCATTTGCCGATGCATCCCGGCGCCAGCGCGGGCGGGGTGCAGATTCTCTCCGATACGCAGGGCGTGGACTTTAGCAGTTGGCTGCTGCGCGCCAAGCATGAGACGGAGCGGGCTTGGGATCCATTGATTCCCGATGAGGTGAATGCGCCGATCTACAAGTCGGGGTCGGTGGTGATCCACTTCAAGGTTCTGCCCAATGGGCGCGTGATGGACGGCAGCATGCTGCTGGATGGCCGCTCCGGCGACGTGGCTTTGGACCGCGCTGCGTGGGGGGCTATTCAGGGCTCGAACTATCCGCCGCTGCCCAGAGATTTTCACGGTCCGTATCTGGAACTGCGCGTCTACTTCACCTATAACATGGAACCGCAGTAAGGCATCGTTCCGGCAACCATCAATGAAAGGCGATTGAAATGCGAATGCCCATTGCAATCCTTGCCGCTCTGCTCGTTTCCCTTCCCGCTCATGCGCAAACCGCTCCGGCCGATTCTGCCGCTGCGCCTACGGCACAAGGCAAGGCTCACTCCGAAGATTCGGCTGGCAAGCAGGGAATCCTCACCGACACACAGGGCGTGGACTTCACCTTCTACATTGAGCAGGTCGTCCGCATCACACAAACCAGTTGGAAGCCGCTGATGCCCAGAGAAGTGGAAGCGCCAGTGCGCAAGTCGGGCGTGGTGAAGATTCGCTACAAGATTCTGCGCAACGGACATGTGATGGACGGCAGCATGATGCTGGAAGACAAGAGCGGCGATGTGGCTCTGGACCGGGCCGCATGGGGCGCCGTGCAGACATCGGTTTATCCTCCGCTGCCCACGGATTTCAAGGGGCCTTTTATCGAGCTGCGTTTTGCCTTCAGCTACAACGCGGAACAGCCGCCCGCGCCTACGCGCACCATGCCCAAACCCTTCAGCCTTCCCGGCCCATTGGTCACGCTTGGCTATAAATCCAAGCTGTAAGCGGGCTGATTAGACTGTTCTTCCCCTGAAAAGCTAGCGCCGGGCTGCGTCCGCCATCTACAAGTCATATCGGGAGAAGGATGACCGTGGTCAGGGGGCCTACGCGCCGGAGATGATGGTTTGGATGCTTCTGCACGGCTAGCCGCCTGAGCAATATGGTTTGTCAATAAATTCAGCGAGTTGGCGAGTGAGCGACGGTGAATTGCGGACATGAGATACGGCGGCAATCCAGGCGTTTCCCATGAAGTCTTCCATCTGGAAATCTGGCTCAGGACCGGAAGTAGGCGCTCAAGGTCAAGGCCAGTAAAATCAGGCCGATGGCGATGGCGGTGAAGCCTACTACCTTGGAAAAGTTGATCTGCCAGATTCCCGGCGCTTCGCCGAGCCTTGCCTCTAACTTTCCTGCTGCCTTCAGCCTTTCATACTCCAGCGGACGCTTGTGCTTGAACTCTTCCTCGCTCTCGACGCCGGTAAAGATCACCAGATCCATTGGGAAACTGTCCGGGCGGAGGTGGGTGTTGACGAAGTGGATGGAGAAGATGAAGAGGATGGCGAGCAGCCCTTCTTCGCTGTGAATGACGAGCACGGCATTGAGGGCCCAGCCGGGAAGAAAATGCGCGAAGAAGGGCGCAAACCACATGGCATATCCCGAAAAGCCAATGACGACCATGCCCCAGAAGACGGCCCAGTAATCGAATTTCTCCCAGTAGGCGTAGCGCTCGAATTGCGGCTTGGGGCCGAGGCCGACGAACCAGCGCAGGTGCCCAAAGAGGTCCTTGACGTCCTTCCAGTTGCCGACCATGGAGGTTGCGCCCCAGAAGATTCCCTTTTCGCGATGGACCAGAACGCGGGTCAAGAGGTCTTTGACGTGGATGAGAAATGCCGCGGTCAGGACCAGGGCGCAGAACTTGTGAAAGAAGAGGATTGCGCCGAATCCGCCGACGGCTTTGGCGAGTCCGCGCGCCCAGATGCTCTCACTGAAGCGCAGCGGGAGGCCGGTTGCGGCCAGGCCAAGAAAGCTGGTAAAGAGGGCGGCATGTAGGTACCGCTGCGCGCGGGTGAAGCGCATGAAAAAACGGCCCCCGGCGTGACTTTGCTCCTTATTTGCGGCTGTCTCAGGCTTCAGATCAGGCATTTTTGCCTCCTTCAGCGGACCGTTTTTTCACTTGGTCGTAGCGCGAACGGATCAGCCACAGAATGGTGTGAATCACGAAGAACGTCAAGGTGCCGGCGAGCAAAAGATTCATGAACAAGCGCACAAAGTAGAGAGCAGGATTCAGCTTGCGATTATGCGCGTTGGCATGGGGCTGATACTGCACAAAGCTGGCGTTGGCGCCGGCGTGGCACTTGCCGCAGGTGGTTATCAGGTTGGCCTTGTTGACGGGGGAACGGGGATCGGATGCAGGCAGAATCCCGTGCGCTCCGTGGCAGTCCCAGCAGCGGGCCGTCTCGACATAGCCGCCTAGCGCGCCCAACTGCGAGTGGAAGGTGTCGCGGTAGGTGGAGAGCTTCTCTTTGTGGCAGGAGCCGCAGATGGGCGTGGATTGCATACGGAAGGCCGCGGCCGTGGGCTGAAGAATGGCGTGAGCGGTGTGGCAGTCCGAGCAGACCGGCGCCTTGAGATCTCCTTTGGTGACGGCCTTGCCATGAACGCCGCCCAGATAATCGGCGGTGATGCCCGCGTGGCAGTTGCCGCAGGTATTGGGAATGTTTGCCTTGTAGGTGGGACTTTGCGGATCGGTGTGGCTCAAGATGTGATGCGAACCGTGGCAGCTCTGGCAATTTGCGGCCACGAGCAAACCCTCTTTGCTTAAGGCAAAGCCGTGAATGGAATCGATGTAGAGCGGGTAGACATTGGGCAGGCCGTGCTTTTTGGCCAGGGCGTCATTGCTATGGCAGTTGCCGCAGGTGCGCGGCACGTTGAGCGGATAAACGGCCGAGCGGGCATCGGATTTGGGAAAAATGGCGTGTGCGTCGCCGTGGCAACTGGTGCATGGATGCTCGGCTTTGAGCGAGTGGACGCTACCGGCGAGGCCGGCAGCCTGGTCGGCGTGGCAGGTTTCGCACTTGACCGGCGTGATCTGCTCGGGGTGCGGGTACTCCTTGATTGCGGTGTGGCAGTCAGCGCATTTCAGGATACCGTGAATGCTTGCGCCGAAGGTCTCGCCATCGACGGAGACACTGTGGCCGGAGGCGTCTTGCAGACCTTTGTCGCCGTGGCAGGCCAGGCAATCGGTCTGGGATTTTGCGGCGGGCGCGGCGGCAAGCAGAAATGCCGCCATGAATGCCGCTGTCTTTAGCCCCGCAAAGAAATCAGTCTTCATTCAGGCTCCGTTCCATCCCGCCTACTCCAGAATCTCCAAAGAGGTTTCAAGTTTAGATGCGAGATTCCCTCCGTGGCTAAAGCCGCACTCATCCCAGGTGCCTTACACGGGGGTTAAAACCCCCGTCTCCCTCCGTATTTAGTTTCCCGCAGCTTGTAAAATCGTTCCCTTTCAAAACAAAGCCTTTATCAGACGTTCTTTCAAGCTCCGGCGCTGCTACTTCTGCAAGGTGCGGATGAAGGCGACAACATCCTTGATCTGCGCGTCAGTCAACTTGCCGGCGTAGGCGGGCATCTTGTTCTTGCCATTTTTTGTGGAGGCAAAGAACTGGGCGTCGGAGGCCTTGAGCATCGCAACGTCCTTGAATGAAAGCACTTTGAGGTTCTTTGCCATTGGGGAGGCGGCTAGCCCATCCTGGCCGTGACACATGGCGCATTTCGCCTTGTAAGTGTCCGCACCGGGCGCCTGCGCGAAGGCAGTGCCTGCAAGAGAGGCGGCCAGCATGAGGACGGCCGCGATTCGAATTGTTGAGATCATGGTGTTGCTCCTTGAATGAATCATCTTTGCTCAGAGCTTTCAGAACCGGACGCTGGAAGGTTTTCCATTCAAGCCTTGTCATATCTCTTTCGTTGCGTGATCGGAAGTGACGCAGGTCACGGCTTAATGAGATGGTACCCGCATTGCGAGGCGAAAGGCCCGTAATCGGCGCGGAAGCAATTGCCCGTTTTCTCAGGATGGGCTTGAGATACTTCGCTGAATCCCAAAGTGATACAGGTCACATCCGATCATGCCTCCAGTCATTCACAATATGACCGCTGCTTGAGGATTGATTGCATGGCCACTGTTGCACTGACTGAAGCGAAGATGATGCTCACACTCCCTGGGGACGCGGTTCGCCAGATTCAATGGCGCTTTTCCGACCGTTTCGACTTGCAGATGCTGGTCCAGTCGGCGCGCAGCGTGGCGCGTGGAACCGTGGCGCGTCTGGTGGCCGCCGGGGAGCGCAATACCCACGAATGGACGCCGGGAAAGAACGAGATGATGGAGGCCTTTGACCGCGCTGGCGTGACGGCGGCCTTCATGGAGCCGGAAGAGGGCGGATTTATCAGCGGGCCGAAGAACCTGGCGCTGGCATTGTCTGCCTTCGAGCTGGCCTGGGTGGACGGCGGCGCGGCAACGGCTAGTTTGGCCGGGTTTCTGGCGCTTTCGCCGATTCACGAGCGCGGGACGGCGGAGCAGATTCTGCGCTACAAGAGCCTTTCAGCTCCTCCACAGCCGGGCGAAGATCGCAAGCCATGGCGCGGGGCCTTTGTACTGACCGAGCCTATTCCATACGTCGGCGTGGATACGGGCATGTTGAGCGGCAAGCTGCGCGTGGCGGAGTGGAAGGACGGCGAGGAACCGTGGCTGCAGGTGGACAAGCGCGGCCGCTTTATCACCAACATCGCATTCGCGAATTTTGTGACCGCGGCCGTGACCAGCGACGATGCGCGGATCAAGGGCAGTTGCATGGTGATTCTGGAGGAGACGGACGAGGGAACCTTTGACCATGGGACTCCAACCAAGAAGCTGGTTCATCAGCTTTCTTCGACCGGCGATCCGATCTTCAACATGAAGGTTCCGGCGAACCGCATCGTGGGCGGATACACGGTGAAGGACGGCGTCATTATTCCGAATTACAATCACGGCGAGGTGATTGAGGCGGTCTTCAAGCGGACGCGCGTTCCGGTGGGCATTATGTCGGCGGCCAAGCTGCTTTCTGCCGTGGAGCCGGTGATCCGCTACCAGCGGGGGCGTTTTCGCGGAGCGGAAGGCACCAAGCCCGGCTCAGTGCGCTACGAGCAGGGCATCCAACAGCGAGAAGATGCGCTGCACCGGCTGGTGGACATCTGGGCTACGGGCGAAGCGGCTACCTCGCTAGGCTTTGCCACGGCACGGCTCTTCGACGAGTTGGACCCGATTGAGAAACAGAAGACGGCGCTTCTCAAGGAGCGCGGCATTCAAGGCGGACGCGCTGAACTGAAGGCTCTGAAGGAGAGCGAACAGCGAGCGATTGAGTTGCTGGGTTTGAGAGAAGGCGACCCGCGGCGCGCCGAACTGGAAGCCGATCCGCTGGTGCAATACGTGCTTATGGACGCGGCGGCGAACGTGCTTTGCCCGGCCACCAAGCTCTGGAATACAGGCCACGGCACCAACTTGCTGCGCGAGGCTGTCAGCCTGATGGGCGGCTATGGAATTACCGAGGACTGCCCCGGATTCCTGGCCAACAAATGGATGGACGCGCAATTGGAAGCGACCTATGAAGGCCCCGAAGCTGTGCAGCGGCGGCAGATGACGGTTACGATGACCTCGGAGGTCTTTCTGGCGCAGTTCCGGGTCTGGACTGCCGAGATGCGGCAGATTGCCTCTTCGCGGCCGGGCACTGGCGCATGTACGCTGGCCTCGGCGATGAAGATGTGGCTATGGACGCTGGATCACCTGCAAAAGGCTACCGACCCCAGCGGCAACAAGCTCTACCACGGGCAGCGTCAGGGCGTGACCTTTTTGCTGGCCGACGCGCTGTGCTGGCTGGTGGCTTCGCGCGCGCAGATTCTTGACGTGCTGGAACTGGAGGCCAAGGGGCCGGCTGATCCGGTGGCCGCTGAAGGCCTGGAAGGCACGGTGCAGTTTCTCAGCGATCTCTGCCACGCACAGGCGGCGGCGGCGGCGGGCGAGGTATCTCGCATCTGCGCCGAGCTGGTCTTCGGCTACAACCAGCACCCCACATGGGACGAAGAAGAGCATCGCAACTGCTTCCTGGCCAGCGAGTTGGAAGAATTCGAGGAGACCATGCCGGGGATCAGCGCGATGGCCTTTGATGTGCTAGCAGCCGACGGGCAACATCCACAAAAGGCTGGTCCGTGCGCGGCTTGCGCCGGAAACGACGACTTCCTGCGGCTGCAAACGAAATTGACGGCCTGCTTGAGCGGATCGAGGCTGGCCAAGGATCGCGCCGCCGAAACGGTCAGCAGGGTGATGATTCCCGAGGCGCTGGATTATCCGGCGTAAAAAGCAGTTGTCAGTTGTCAGTTTTCAGTGGTCAGTTAACCGCAAGTGGGTGTGCTCCATTCTTCCGCGTTCTTTGCGGAAGGGTGGGATACCACGAAGCCAAACCGGACCTATCGATGAGGAGACCTGCATGAGCACAAGCGCGATCGTCGAAGAGCAGGCGCAGCCGCTGATTGAGCGGCAATCGATGGAGGTGGATATTGCCTGCGCAGGGTTTGGCCCGGCGATGGGCGGCTTCCTGACTACGCTGGCTCATGCGTGGAATGAGAATCCGGCCGATCCGGCCTTTGAGAGCAAGGCCGCGCCGGGAATGCCACTGCAGGTTCTCTGCTACGAGCGCGCCGACGAGATCAGCGCGGGCGTCAGCGGCGTGGTCACGCGCGGGCAGGCGATCCGTTCCAGCTTTCCTGCCCTGAATCTGGCAGAGATTCCGATGGCGGCCGAAGTGAAGAGCGAACGCGTGATGTATCTGCTGGACCCTGTGGGCGCGAGTCGGCGGTCTCTCTTTTTGCGCGTGGCGGATGCTGCGCTGCGGCTGGTGGGGTCGATGGTTGGGCTGAAGGACCATGCCTTCACACTGCCCTGGACGCCGGCTTTTCTGAACAAACATTCCGGACTGGTGCTCTCGATTGGGCAATTCAATCAGTGGGTTGGCTCGCAACTGATGGCGACCGGGCTGGTGCAGATTTGGCCGGGAAGCCCGGTAGCTGGGCCGCTCTTGTCTGGAAGCAAGGTTGATGGCGTCAGGCTGGCCGATCAGGGCGTGGAGAAATACGGCGCTCCGACGGACGGCTTCATGGCGGGCATGGATGTGCGCGCGCAATTGACCGTGGTCGGAGACGGGCCGGTGGGCGCCGTGGGCCAAGCGCTCGATGAGAAGCTCGGCCTGCCCGAGGGACACGCACATCGGGAGTGGGCGCTGGGCATGAAGTTTGTGATCGAGCTGCCTGAGGGCACGACACTGGAACCCGGCACGGTCTGGCATAGCTTCGGCTACCCGGAGCCGGAGATCTTCGGCTTCCTCTACGTGCACCCGGAGCGGCTGGTTTCGGTGGGCATCTTTGTTCCCTCTTGGCTGCACGATCCATCGCGCACAGCTTATCGCTATTTGCAGCACTACATCCAGCATCCAGCGCTGTGGAAGGTTCTGAAGGATGGGACGCTGCGGTCGTGGGGCGCGAAGTCACTGGAAGAGTCGGGCCGCCACGGCGAGCCGTATCTCTGTGGCGACGGCTTTGCGCGCATCGGCGAAGGCTCCGGCTCGACGAATATGCTGACCGGCTCAGGCGTGGATGAGGCGTGGGCGACGGGGACGCAACTGGGCGAGGCGGTGATCGAGCTGCTGCGCGCGGGCAAGCCGTTTACGCAAGAGAACTTGAATGAGAGTTACGAAAAGCGTCGCCGGGCAAGCTGGGTGCAGCAAGGCGCTCGCGAGGCGGAGGACGCGCGCAACGGCTTTCAGGACGGCCTTGTGAAGGGCATGATCGGCATGGCGCTGGCTGGGCTGACTAAAGGCAAACTCTCGCTGAACGCGAAGATTCCAGCGGCTCACAAGCAGATTCGTCCCTTCGCTGCACAGCCGGTTGAGGGGCTCAAATTGAAGAACGCAGCCGCGCTGGCAGTTGCCGACGGGCGACCGCTGCACGATGCGCTGCTTACAGCGCGCGGCTGGCCGGAGATTCCCTGTGATGGGCGTCTGCTGGTCTCTCAACAGGACGCACTGCTGATCGGCGGCAAGGTGCAGGCGATGCCGGGGTTTGCCGATCATGTGACCTTCCGCAACGTGGGGTTGTGCATCGGGTGCGAAGAAAAGACTTGCATCGCGATGTGCTCCGGCCAGGCGATCACGCTGGGCGAGGATGGCGCGCCGGCCTTTGAGCGCGAAAAGTGCGTTCACTGCGGGGCTTGCCTGTGGAATTGCGGACAATCGCCCGACGGTGAGCGCAGCAATATCGAGTTCCGCGCTGGGGCGGGCGGGCTGCACTCGGCGGAGAACTGAGCCTAGTCAATTAAAATTAATAGAAAAGGAAATCTTCCATGGCAAATGTTTTGCATATCGTGGTTTGCGCGGGGATTGTTCCCGATCCGCTGCAAACTTTGGAGCCGGTGACGGGCCCGAACGGCCCTGGGCTGAAGAATGAGATGGTCTTGCCGGCGGTCCTCGATCCTTGGGCGGCGAGCTCGCTCTATGAAGCGGCGCAACTAGCGGCGAAGAACCCCGGCAGCAAGCTGTGGCTGGTCAGCCTGGGGCCCAAGGCCAAGCTGCAACAGGTGATGATGACCGTGGCGCAGAAGGTCGCCTTCGAGCTGGTACCCATCGACGGACCGATTGGCGGATTTCCCGACGCTCATGCGACGGCGGCCGCGCTTGCTGAATCCATCGCTGCTCTTCCAGGACTTGAAAGAGCGAAGCTTCTGCTCTTCGGCGGCTGGGAGTCGGCGACGCGCGGTGCGGGAGTTACTTTGCAATTGGTCGGTGAGCGGCTGGGTATCACAGACCAGTTTCAAGGCGTGGACCAGATTACGCTCAGCGACGACGGCAGCTTTGAAGTGCTGGAGCGCGTGGAAGGCGGCAAGCATCAGGTCTCGGTTTGCGCGGGAACGCCGGCGGTTCTGGGCTGGGCTACGGGCAATCTGGCCGAGCCGAGAAACAATCCGCAGATTGGCATGAGTAATATGCGGACCATTATGCCGGCGCTTGCCAAGGCCAGGGCGGCAAAGCTCGACGCCAATGGATTGAGTTACGTTTCGGTGAGCCTGCCCAAGCAGCAACGCGAGACGCGCGTGGTAAAAGACCTGACTCCCGACGAGATTGCGGCGGAGTTGGTTGAGTGGATTGGAGCCGAATAAGTTGATTGGGTTGAAGGGTACGGGATTTGGCCACCGAGGGAAAAATCAGTAGTTGCGAGAGATTTCCCTCAGGGGCTAAAGCCCAAGATTATTTTTACAACTAATGTACGGGCTAAAGCCCGTACCCTTCACTCGAAAACGAGTGATAGGACGGAGTTAGAAATCATGGAAACAATACTTGTACTGACCCACGCAGACGAAATTGGCTCCGCTCTTACGCGCGCTTCACTGGAAGCGGTTACCGCCGGTCTTGAGCTTGCCGCGCGGCTCTCGGCTTCGTTGACGATCGGCATTGTGGCGGTTGACGCTGCGGCGGCCGCCAATTCCCTTCCCTCTACTGGCGCGCGATTGCTGGCTGTCAGCGGCGAGACCTTTGCTCAAGCGCGTTATGCGTCGGACGCTGTCGCGGTCGAGACACTGTGCCGCGCGGCGAATGCAACCATTGTGCTTGCGCCGGGTACATCACGTTTTACGAGAGTTGCCGCAGGTGTGGCGTACCGGTTGGGCGGCTTTATCGACACACATATTACGGCGCTCGGCGGCGCGGCAGGCGTGGAAGCTACGCGCTGGTTCTATCGGCAGCGCATTGAAGCGGTTGTGAGCCGCACGACGCGGCCCTGGTTTTTGCTGCTGGATGCGGGTACCCATGCGGCCTTTGCGGGCGAGGCTGGCGGGGCGCAGGTCGAGCAGGTTGCCGTAGAACTGCCTGAGATGCGGACCTCGGTCAGCGGCTTCCGTGCACCGTCGCAGGGCACGCAGACGATTCGGCCTGACGCGAAGATGCTGTTTGTGGCAGGAGCCGGCTGGACCAAGAAGCAGTCCGACGGGCAGCTTCATGCCGCCGAGGCGGGCGAACTGATTCTGGGCTTCCTGCACGCGACTGGAGCGTCGCTGGGCAGTAGCAAGTCTCTCGTTGACCAGGGCGGCGAGGGTGTGCCGGTACTGCCTTTCTTGACGCATATGAACCAGATCGGGCAAACGGGCTCGACTCCGCGCCACGCCAAGGGCTTGTCCACCTGCTGTCACGGCGAGGAGCCGCATGTGGTGGGCTGGCGGTTTATCGGCTCGCGGCGCGCCATCTCGCTTGACCCTAACTGCGGCTGGGCGCGCGGAAAGGCCGATGTGGTTTATGTGGCCGACGCGTTTCCGGTGATGGCAAAGCTGAATGCGCTGTTGGAAGCCAAGAAGGCTTAGGAAAGCGCTAAACAAGCCTTCCCTCAGGGGCTAAAGCCCGGCCGGTTTTGCGGCGATTACGGCACGACTAAAGTCGTGCCCTTTCAAAGCACCGACTTATTCAGAGGTTCCTTAAAGTTCAATCGTGCGGTGTTGCGGTATCCCGCATCTTCCGTATTTTTTCACGGCAGATGCGGGGCGCCCACCTTAATCATCGGCGCGAATTCATTGGCTTTCCGCGCGATTGTGGTAGCTTAAAAGTGGGAGCAAGGTCAAAAAATATGCCTACGATTACTTCGTTTATCAAGCATCACTATCGCCACTTCAATGCCGCCGCGCTGGTTGACGCCGCTGAGGCCTATAACAAGCTGCTGGACTCGGGCGGCAAAATGTTTGTGACCATTGGCGGCGCCATGAGCACGGCCGAGCTGGGTTTGTCGCTGGCCGAGATGATTCGCCAGGATAAGATTCACGGCATCTGCTGCACGGGCGCGAATCTGGAAGAAGACGTCTTCAATCTTGTGGCGCATGATTTTTATGAGCGCGTTCCCGGCTACCGCGATCTGACTCCCGCAGACGAGGCCAAGCTGCTGGCGCGGCACATGAATCGCGTCACCGATACATGCATCCCGGAGATGGAGGCGATGCGGCGCATCGAGAATGAAGTGCTGAAGGAATGGGTGCGCGCCGATCAGGCTGGTGAGCGATTCTTTCCGCATCAATTCATGTACAAGATTCTGCTTTCAGGCGACCTGAAGGCGTCGTATCAGATCGACCCGAAGAACAGTTGGCTGCTGGCCGCGGCGGAGAAGAATCTGCCGATCTTCGTTCCCGGCTGGGAGGACTCGACGCTGGGCAATATGTACGCCGGGCACTGCATCACAGGCGACGTGAAGAATGTTCACACGGTGCGCACCGGCATTGAGTACATGATGGAACTGGCCGAGTGGTACACAAAGACGACCGCCGAGACGCCGCTGGGATTCTTCCAGATTGCGGGCGGCATTGCGGGCGATTTTCCCATCTGCGTGGTGCCGATGCTGCATCAGGATTTGCAGCGCGATCATGTGCCGCTTTGGGCATACTTCTGCCAGATCAGCGACTCGACGACGAGTTATGGATCATACTCCGGCGCGGTGCCGAACGAGAAGATCACCTGGGGCAAGCTGGGCGAGGATACGCCCAAGTTCATCATCGAGTCAGACGCTTCGATTGTTGCACCGCTTGTCTTTGCTTATGTGCTGGGGTGGTAACTCACGCAGCTACGGCTTCAAAGTCAAGAACGCGACGCCGTAGCCAGGCAGCGTGACATTCATGCGCGCGGCCGGCGTGACGCTGACTGGCGCAGGGCCGGCGCTGGTGCTGGTTGAGGCGTCGATGGTCAGCAGGGTAGCCGAGGAAAAACTTCCCAGGCTCGACAGGTCCACGACGACGGTTCGCGGATCACCGCTGCCATTGTTGTCGGTGGATGCATGAACCGCGCGATCGACAACCATCACTGTTATTGCACCGCTGCTGTTTTCCGTTGCCAGCGTCTCCACGGTTGTGGTGTCGGTTGCGTTGAGCGCAAGAATCTTGGGACCAGGCGAGGCGGTTGTCGATGGAAAATAATTGCTTAATTCCTGGTCCACCCAATAACTCAGATAGGGATTGTTGTTGGCGTCAACCTCGCTGTACTGCTGGTCGGCCGTAAAATCCCAGTGGTAAAGGGCCTGGTTGCCCGCCTTGCCCAATTGGGAAAAAACATAGGGCCGCCATGCGGCAAAGTAGGCGCTGGTGCCGCGCGTGTCGGTGACAAAGACCTGGCCGGGATTGCAGATGCTCATGCCGTTGTTGCTCCAATCGGCATTGACGTTGTTCTCCGTAACCCAGACCGGTACGCTGGCCAGGTCGGGACGCGTGGGGAGTTCCTGATAGAAGTAATTTACGTTGGCCACAAACTGCGGAATGGTATTGAAGATCTGCGCGTCGGTATCTTTCTGGTCGCAGGAGCCATAGAAATGCGTAGAGATGACATCGACCTGAGTGTTGACTCCGCCCGCGCTGGCCGGCGCAAGAAAGGGCGGCAGATAGACCATGGGATCGCCGCCGTCACCCGTGCCCAGTCCCCAATCGGAGAACTCGAAGGCCGATAGCTTGATGGTCGAATCGACGGCCAGCATGGCGGGAACGACGGTGTTATAAAGCTTGACGTAATCGGTGCCGCTGAGGCCGTTGCCATTGAATTCGTTGAAGATTCCCCACCACTGAATGGGATAAGCGCCCGGCGATTGAAAGTGCGTGCCACCGGCACTGAAGCCGCCCTTGTTGTAATAGCGCACAATGTTGGCCATCATCGCGGCAAAGTCGGAGGCGTGGTTGGCGACATCGAGAGTGACTCCATCGCTCTTGCACATCCAGGCTGGAGCAACGGCGACTTGCAACTCTGGGCTGTGATCGGCAGTCTGCAAGACAGGTTGGAGCGTGGTGTCGAGCAGGGTGAAATTCCAATCGGCGGCTGTGCCGGTGTTGGAGACCATGGGAATGGCGCCGGATACGACCTGGACACGAATGTGCAGCGACCCGAGCTGGGTCAGGGTGCTCTCCTTGGCGGTTTCTTCGGTCCCGGAGCCGAAGTAGTCGGCCGTCCATCCTCCAATCTGAAAGGACGTAGACATGAACTGCTTCAATACGCCGTTGACGCCCTGGGTTGTGTCTTGCGAACTGCCAACCTTGGCCACTGGCGCGCTGATCAGAGTGAAGCTCTGCGAGGCGGATTGGCCGTTGCTGCTTGCAATAACCGACACGGTAGAGTTACCGGCCGGGGCGGAGGTGCTGCCGGTGAAGGTCAATGATTCAGTTGGACCACTGAAAGATGAGGGATGTTGCTGCGTGATGCCGGCGGGCAAGCCCGTGACGGAAATGGTTATAGATCCGCTCCATCCAGTGACAGTGACCGGCAACAGGGCGGCAGTACCATCCTGCGGTACGACGAGGCTGGTGCTGCCCAATGTAACGCCCAGAACGGGCTGCGTCGAAGTAGATCCGCCGCCTCCGCACCCGGACAGTGCAATCAGAAAAAGGGCAAGAGAGAAGATCGAAATCGAGCGGACGGACCGAATCATGGACGAACCTCACGGGCACAGACTGGCTTAGGTGCAATCGACTCAGTATAGTCCTCGATCAAGGGCCATACAACCGGCGCGGATCATGCACAGCGGCGCACTTATGCGGCTTTGCTGACGGCCGGCTATGATTGCTTGGCATCCGTATCCAACGGCCATGCGCCTTTGATCACCAGCCATAGCATCATCGCCATCTCCCCGAAGAGTGCCGGTTGAGAATAGACAAAGACATTGTTCTGGAATTGCGGCAAGAGCAGGCCCGTCAAGCTAAGGGCCAGATAGGCGAAGCCATTGATGCTAAGCCAGACACCCAGAAACCTCGGCAGAAAGCGGGATCTGTAAACAAGCACTGCCAAGGGTAGCAGCCATAGTCCCCAGAGGATCTCCGCGGCAGTGTTCTGACTGTCGCCTAGACGCAGAAAAAGCATGGCCAGAGCGTCGCGCTGCGGCTTGTCGAAGACGGAGAGGAAATCGGCTCCTCGCACTGCCATCAGTGCGCCCGCGTCGCTCACCACGCTGACGAAGTTAATGAGGGCAGGCATCACGCCCCCAAAGATCACCACAAGTACAGCCAGATCCTTGTCCACTCCCTTGAATAGGCGGTAGAAGGCCAGCACAAGAAAAATCAGGATCACCGAGCCGGCCAGGCTGCTCACCATGCCGAAGCGGAAGAGCAACTCGTGCGCGGCAATATTGCTGGCTGTCGCCGGGGCGTTTCCAGCGACAAAGAGTTTGCTGGGAATATACAAGAAGCGCAACGGGCCGACGGCGGTCAGCAGCAAATACCATATTCCAGCGACTCTGCCTGGGTTGCGAGTCAAGATCATCCTTCCTCCATTCAAAGAGCTTATCTGGAGATACGGCAAACGCGGTTTAGAAGTTTCGCAAATTTTCGAATTGGGTCTTCGGTGCATCGCGCCACTCGACTACCATCAGAGAAGCCCATGCCCGTCAAACCCAAGCTCGGCCAGAACTTTCTCGTTGATTCCGAGGCGACGCAGCGCATAGCGGCGTCGATCGGCGATCTGAGCGGGCGCACTGTGGTTGAGATTGGCCCCGGCCGCGGCGCGATCACTGCTACGCTAGCGGCACGGGCTGGCCATGTGCTGGCCGTCGAACTGGACCGTGAACTTGCCGCCCGGCTGCGCGCCGAATTTCCTGCGGAGCGGGTTACGGTGGTCGAGCAGGATGTGCTGCAATTCGATTTTGCGGCAGCGTCCCTGATTGCGGGCCAGCGGCTGCTGGTGGTTGGCAACCTGCCTTATGGAATCACCTCGCAGATTCTGCTCAAACTGGCCGCCAGCCACGCCGCGCTGGACCGCGCCGTGCTGATGGTGCAGCGCGAGGTGGCAGATCGCGTGGTTGCGCAGCCCGGCTCGCGCGATTACGGATTACTTTCGGTCACGGTGCAGATGCACGGGCCTGCCGAGCGGCTGTTTACGCTGCCTCCATCGGCATTCTCACCGCCGCCCGACGTGCATTCGACGGTCTTCCGCTGGAGATTTGCGCCGCGCTTTGAGGCGCTTGGCTTGGAAGAGGTCAGCTTTTTGCGCTTGGTGCGGAAGTGCTTTGCGCAGAAGCGGAAGACACTGGCCAACAATCTACGCGCGGCAGGAGTGGCTCCAGCCGAGGTTGCCGCTGCGCTGACACTGGCAGGAATTGCTGCGCAGGCTCGTGGCGAGGAGGCAACGGTGGAGCAGTTGGCGTTTCTTTGGAAGGCGCTGCAAACAAGAGGGGCTGTCTCTTTGTGAGCATTATTGCAAACGGAAGAACTCCCGGCTCTGCCGAGGCGACAGTCGATGTTTGACATTTAAGGGAGTCGCTCCCATAAGCGCTAAGATAACGGTTGACGATTGAAATGAAGATTACACTGCTGTCCGGCTATACGTCGAACAGCAGTGACGGAAAGTTATTCATCGCGTTGCTGACGGAGAAGATGGTAAGGATGGCAAACACCATTTCCCCCTGGGGCTACACGGCGAAAGCAGCGGAGAACATACAGCAAGTGGCGTGAATTCCAGTTCGCATTCCACCAAGTGATTGGCACGATTACGCCGAGGCTCCCCCTGTACGCCGTTATCGGCCAATGAAAGCAGATTACCGCCTCGCTCTCGGAACCAAACCGAAAATTGAGGCCGCAGATCGATTTTTTATCTTAGCGCTTAAGGGTGGGGCACCCTAAGTGATTAAGCCCGTAAAGTTCTGTAGAAGCGTCTGAGTGGCTTGAGCGAGCCACCGG